>NZ_JAKFZM010000007.1:0-138632 GCF_021654205.1 Leisingera sp. MMG026
CCCTTCTCGATCACCGAGCCCACGGTAACCTGGGTCCGAATATTCATTTGCTGCACAAGAACGAGCCCAGCGTGGAAATCGGTGGCGTGTGGTTCCACGGACTGTCTTTCGACACGGCGCATGTCTCAAAAAGCTTCCTGCCCGACTACCCGGCGCCGGTGGCTGGCCGGAAAAACGTCGGACTGATGCATACGTCGCTGGATGGCTCGCCAGGTCACGATCCCTATGCTCCCTGCTCCGAGCAGGATCTGCTGGCACATGGCTATGACCTTTGGTGCCTCGGCCACATCCATGCCCCCTTTGAGCGCACATCAGGCCCAGTTCTCGCTGTCATGCCGGGCATTCCGCAACCACGCCACTTCGGAGAACTTACCGGCGGTACGGTCGCGATTGTCGAGCTTGATGATGACACTCCGAATATCGAACGGCATCGGGTTGGACATCTGAGATTCACCGAATGCGCTTTGGATCTCAGTAAATCTTCAGATGTTCAGGAAGTTTTGAGCGCGCTTCGGTGTGCACTCCAAGGGGTGCAGCATCCAGAACACCGCATAGCGGTGCGTCTGCAGGTGGCCACAGGCCACCATACTGCTGAGACACTGACGGCCCTTGCGAACGAATTGTTCGATGACATCGAGCGCGTGTTTATCGACAAAATCAAAGTGGTTGCCCCCAAACAACTGATCGACGCAAAGGCGGATGACCTAGTGCGCCTGATGCGGGCCGAGCTCACCGAACCGGGCTTCCAGCTGGCCACCAAAGAGATCCTCGAAGAACTCAGAAACGCAATGCCCCGTGAAATTGCCGACGAATTATCTGAAGACGCCTTGGATGACCTTTTGGAGGAGGCCGTTACTGAAGTTACGCTGTCTCTGCACTCAGGAGCCGCGGAATGAGACTGAACCGGCTTGATCTCATTCGCTATGGCCGTTTTGACGGCGCCGAGATCGTGCTCCCGGCACCAGCCGAGGGCAAACCTGATGTCACCGTAATCTATGGACCGAATGAATCGGGAAAATCCACGGCCTTTAACGGGTTTCTGGAACTTCTCTTTGGTATGAAAGCAGGAACCCACCCGTACGCTTTCAGGTTTGAACGCAATGACCTTTTGGTCGGAGCGGAGCTGGGTATCCCCGGACGCGGGGTGACAGTTTTGCGCCGAAATGGCAAACGCACCCAGTCCCTGCTTGATCATCAGGACCGCCCGGTCGACGAAGCCATTCTTTCAAGTGCGCTCCATGGCCTTTCCATGGAGGGTTATGTCGAAAGGTTCTCACTCAACGACGAAGGACTCCGCAAAGGCGGTGAACGGATTGCCGAGGCAAAAGGCGACCTGGGCCAGCTTCTGCATGCGGGTGTATCAGGCCTGACCAGTATGGCGACGACACTGGAAGACATGACAGCCCGCGCCGAAAAGTTTCACAAGAAGAGCGGCCGAGGTACGGCGCTCAAAACCGGCAAAGACCACTTGAAAGAGATCCATCAGGCACTTCGAACGGAACGTCTCACGCCGGATCGGGAACGCACTCTTCGGAAAGACAGAGAGACCGCGCAAAAGGCTTTCGAACAGGCGGACACCGACCTCACGCGTGCCCGAAAACGGCAGGCAGCAGGAGCGGCGGCGCAGACCTGGTATGACAAATCGGAGGAAATTCGGAAAATCGACGAATTTTCTGCCGATTTTCCGGAAGGTCCGAATTTGAAGAAGGGCACGGATGGGCAAGTCGCCACACTCGTGACAACCCTATCGGAGAAAGCAGAAAGTATCGCAGGCGCCGATGACAGAATTGCGCGCCATGAAGCGGTCATTTCAGAAAATGAGGCTGACCCGGCTGCCGGACATCTCGAAGCGGAACTCACAGAGCTGGATCAAATCAGAATCGATGGGGCGTCCCTCACCTCCCGAGCGGACACGGCCAGATCGGATCTGGAAAAGCGCGCAGGTGAGCGCGATGACGCGGGCCGCCAGATAAAACAGATTCTGACAGCGTTGGCGGTAAGTGACGAGCCTGTAGAGGCCTTGGTCCTGACGACCGAAGAACTGGAGACACTCGCGGATGCGGTACAGGCCTGTCAAACCAGCGAGGGCGAGCTGCGAGCGGCTTCAAACGTGTTGAAGACCGCACGCGATCAGCTGGGGGATACTCCAACCGAACCAAAGGACTTGTCTCACCTGCAGATCGCGTTTGACGCATGGCAGAAAGTTTCGGACGTGTCAGGTCTTGAACATAACCTCGCATCGGAACTCGCCCGGCTAGCCAAAGCAGTTTCGGGTCTACCTGCTTCTTGGCAGACACTTATCGAGAACGGCCTGCCTGCACGTGAAAGTCTCGATGAAATCCTCAGGGAATGGAACACCCTGAATGCCAACATCGTTTCCGCCACAGAAGATTTGGAAGGTCGCGAAGCGGACTACAAGGCCGCGCGCGCAAAACGCGAAGCCGACGAAAGCGCGCCGGATTCGATTGACGCTGCAGCGACGGAAGAAACCCGTCGTCAGCGTGACACAGCCTGGCAATCCCATCGTGGCAGTCTCTCCGACAAAACCGCGGAGCGTTTTGAGGAGGCCATGCATGCAGATGATGGCGCCCGAACGAGCTATCTGATGGGCACGGAGGCGCGCAAACAGCTTGCAAACTCGCGCGCACAGGAAAGCACCGCAAAAGCCGCACGTGACACGGCAAAAGACAAACTCGAAGCACTCACCGGAAAACACGAAGCTTTGACCAAGCGGGGCGGCTCACTCGCGACTGCCCTGGGCTTTCCCGTCGATACGGGGCCGGCTGCGTTTGCTGCTAGACTTACCAGCCTGACGGCGGCGGCTGAGATCGCAACTGAGGTCACTATTGCGGAGAATGCCTTTGAGGACCGCGCCAAGCGCCGCAAGGCAGCCTTTGACGAACTGCTGGCAGCAGCCCGCCTAGTCGCCCTTGAAGGTGAAGATAGTGACCTCCCTGAGCGGGTTGGCAAGGCTCTCACACTTCAGGAAAGTGTCCGTAAGACATGGGAGAACTGGCGTCGCGGGGAACGTAGCATTGCCGACTACCAGAAAGCTGTATCCCAAGCCGAGACAGATCATAAGGCAGCCTTGAACCGACTGGAAACGCTGACCTCGGCGCGACCTCTTCCTGATCGCTCGGCCACGGGCGTGAAAGCAGCGCTGCCGCACCTGCGCACGCTGCAACAGGTTCACAGTAATCACAGAAGCCTGGCGGGACGTGTTGAAGCCCTGGAACGCGCCGTTGCCACCCTGGCAAGGAGTGCCGCACGATTGGCGGAGATCCTGGAGGAGCCTTACAATCCGAAAGACGATCCACTTCCCATCATCAACCGCGCTCGTGCGCGTGTAACCAAAACCGCTGAGGCGGATCGTGTGAGAAAACGAGAAGAAGACCTTCTCGACAAGGAGGTCAAAGGCCGAAAGCGTGCGATAGTTGCCCGGGACGAAGCGCAAACCCAGCTGGAAAACTTGTTTGAAGGACAAGGTGGTGAGGATCTTTCGCCGACGGAGCGCGTGGGGATTCTAGCTGAACGCGACGAGTTGCGCGAAGACCGGGCCAATGCGGACACGAGCCGCAATAAGGCGCGCGACGGCGTGGATCGTACGCTCTTTGACGAAGAGCTGACGCGATTGCCCGATGTAACGCGAGAAGCGGAACTGCAGCAAAAACTTGACGATGCGCAAACGGCACGGGATGCCGCTTTGAAGGAAATGAATGAAAAAGAACGCCTTTACGAGGAAGCTTTTCATGCCGCTGACAACAGCGATCTGATCACCGAACAGGCCACGATCCTCGAAGAGTTACGAAACGGTGCAAGGCATGCGGCTGTCGCAAGGCTCGGGATATTGGCTGCGCGGGGTGCCTTAAAGCGCCTGGCTGCCGAACGAAGCAGCGCAATGCTGAAAGACGTGGAAGAAGCTTTTGTCACCATGACATCTAAGGAATGGGAAAAAGTCGTTGTCTGGAGTGAATCCGAGGGCGAAAAGCTGGTCGGCATCAAACCCGGCGGCGGCCCCGTGAAGGTCGAAAACATGTCCACTGGAACCATGGGCCAATTATATTTTGCCCTGCGCCTGGCCGGTTACCGCAGCTTCGCGCGTGATCCGGGCCCCCTGCCCATGGTTCTCGACGATATTATGGAAACCTTCGACGATACCCGTGCATCTGCCGCATTGAATCTCTGTGCCGAGATCGGACGGAGCGGTCAGGCAATCATTTTCACGCACCATGCGCACCTGTTGGAGCTTGCACGCAAGAACATTCCAGGAGTTTCCGTCGTGGAGATGCCGCATTAGCATCCCGCTGTTCACTCTTTCACCTGAAGTTTGATGACTATGGAACAGCTCTTCAAAAAATATGGACCGCTTTCGCGCGCTACCGGCGATACGCCTAAGGGACCGGTGGCCAAGGCGGCAAATCCGATCACAGCCTGAGCCAGGGGAGCGGCCTCGATTTTACAGGGTGTTCCCAGGCCGCAGCGGCATGATTTCACGCTCGGGGCGCTTCAGGGCTTCGGCGTATTTGCGGGCGTTGTCGTCAATCGTGCCGTGCCAAAGCTTCGAGACGAACGCGCGGGCGTCTTGGACTTTCATGTCTTTCAGCGAAGAGGACAGCGCCATGAAAAGCTCATCCTCGCTGATCGCAGCGGCGCTGTGCATGGCGCCAGCGTAAAATGACGGGTCGTTGAGAACCTGCTCGCTCAGCGGCATCCGCGCGAGGTTCTCTTCCGGGATCGCCATGAAAATCGTGTCCTGCAGGTCGGTCAGATACGCACGCCGCGATGTGGACACCGGCTTTCTCGCCGCCTTGTCCTCCAGATGTGCCTGCCTTGTCCTGTCGAGATTTGCCCTTGCATGGGTCATGATGACTTCACGCTTTCGGGCGGGTAGCGCGAATCCGGTGCAGCGCTCGATATGGGCGAGGAGATCTGCAACCTCTGCCTCAACATCAAAGTTGTCAAACCATGGAACCGTCCCTGATCTAGCCGCCACGTGCCCGCCCTCGATGTATCGATAATATATTATTGTATCACATTTGCACCTGATCGCAAGCGGGGGACGTCCTTCACGCAAACGGACATGGAAAAAGGGGAACCGTGATCCCACGGCTCCCCTTTCGGTTCAGATCGTCTCCCCCCCGCGCGCCGATTAGGCGACCAAGGAGAGCCCCGCGCCCGCGTCCTGCGGCTGCTCACCGCTGTCGATGAACGGGATGATCGAGAAGGTCTTTCCGCCGCGCTGTTCTTCGTTCTGCACGGCGTTGACGCGCAAGTCGCCATCAGGCGTGTTGATCAGCAGCGACAGGTAGTCATTGCCCGTGCGGCTGCTTTTGGCCATCCACGCCGAGCCGACGCGGATCGGTTTACCCCGGGGCGAGCTGACCTCGATGCGGTAATCGGGGTGGGTCTCCTCGGATTTGTAGCTGTTCTCGATCAGCATAAACTCCAGATCGAACATCATGTTGGCGATGTAGCCCGTGAAGGCGTTGTCAGCGTCCATGGCGGTGAGCTCGCCCGAGATCGAGCCGGATTTCATCAGGCCGTTCGAGACCAGCGGGATGATCTCGAATTCGCCGCTCTGGGCCGCGCGCGCCTCTTTCGTCTGCACCGCGTTGACCCGGAACGGGCCGAGGCCGACATCGATCTGCATCGAGATGTAGGGGTTGCCGCTGGTATTGCCGGTCTCGTTCCAGGCCGTGCCGATACGCACCTTGCGGCCTGATTTGTTGACTGCCGTCACGTCGTAATCCGGGCTGCGAGCGGACATCTTGGCCCGTGCCTCGATCTGGATGGCGATGTCAAAGCGCGTCGAATGGATCATGCCGGTGTACTCGGCGGCTGCGGTCTCGACATTGCGGGTGAGGGTTCCTGCGAACATGGGATGGTTCCTTTTGGATTGGCCGGTGCCTGACGTTTTTGCCAACGCAACCGGGATTGCTTTCTCGACCCCTTGAGGGATCACAAACCAGAAAGCTCGCTTTCCTTTCTTCCCAACCTTCAGTTCAGCGCTGACGCCTGAAAGACTGTGCCACCTTCCCGCCGGGTACGACGCCCCTCCCCTGTTCGTCTGGCCTCGGATGGCTGTCCTGGGTATTCTCGTCGACCTCCTCCGATCCCGCGATGAAGAACTCTGCTTCCTCCCCGTTCAACCGCTGCCCGCTCCGGTCGGTCAGCCCGATGGTGCTGCCGTTCGGCTCAAACGTGATCAGGTATTGGCCGAGGCTGTCCTTGTGAACAACGTAGCCGGTATTGGCCCAGTGCACGGTCTGGCCTGCATCGATGGCGGTTTTGATCTCTCCGAGTGTCATGATCTTTCCCCCCATTGCCTATTCTGCTGCCACTGAAGCGGCATCTGGTGCATGCCCCAAGATCCGAGTCAGAATGCGGCCCGTGTCGATCCCGTCCCCATGCGGCAGAAACACCCGCAACTGAAAGGCGATGATCTCCGTGAAGCAGCCGAGCGCCTTGAGGCCTTCGATCATGCCCTTGTCCGCACCGCCCAGCTCAAGGCGCATCTCGCCTGCGACCCGGCGACGGGTCAGGGTGAGACCCCGGCCCAGATCGACAGGCGCGGTGGTGCCGAGGGCGGCGGTCAGCATCTCCTGTGGCGTTTGCGGGTTGGAGACGAGGAAGCTGGCGCGCAGCGCGGCCGCCCCTTCCTCGCTCAGCGTGCGCCCGATCATGGCGGTCGCCCCGTCCGGCGTGACGCGGTAGATGCGTTCATTCGTGGTCGGGATGTCCTTCCAGATCGGCAACAGCAGCCCGGTCAGCAGGTAGAGCTTGGTTGTGGTGGTTTTTGGCAAGGACGCTGCCTCGGCATCCCAAAGCCGTGCAAACTCGGGCCTGTCGATCTCTTCCCAAGCCGAGGACTCGAAGCGCGTCTCTTCGAGGTAGCTGGAGCCATTGGGCCGCACCGCCTTGCGCATGAGCGTGACGATATCCTCGTCATACATCTGCATGGGGCGCGCCGAGATGAGCGCCGCGCGACCGGAGGCGCGATTGACCATCGGTAACTTGTCGGGATTGCGCGACATGGCCTCTTCGGCGTCCAGCACATACACTGGGTCGGTGACCTCCAGCCCGATAATCCGCGTCACGGCGCCGGATTTCGGGCAGGTCCAGAGATCCTCGGTGGAGACCTGTTCTATCTTGTCGCCGCGTAGGGTTTCCACGCCGAGATCGAGCGTGCCCGCCGCGCGCGCCCGTTCCGTCTGATCGGCAATCCGGCGCATGAACTCGGCAAAGAGTGCGTTCTGCATGTGGATGGGAAGGGCAAGCACCCGGTTGAGAAACCGCTGGATCGGGGGAAGCTCCTCAAGGAGCACCCCGTCCTTGTCGATCAGCCGCAGGGCGGTCCAGTCGGTGAAGCTCTCGTAGCTCATCGCCTCGGCCCGCCCGGCGGCAAGATCGGCGAAATACCCACGTAGTGCGGCCCGCGCGATCGGGCTTTCGAGATTGTCCTCCTCCCGGAACATGCCTTGCGAGCCGGTCTCGCGCTGACCCTTCGTCAGGGCCCCCAGCTGGTCGAGGCGTTTGGCTATAGTCGAGGTGAAACGCTTTTCGCCATGCACATCCGAGGTGCAGACCCGGAAGAAGGGCGCGCTGACTTGGGCAGAGCGATGCGTGCGGCCGAGCCCCTGGATGGCCGCATCGGCGCGCCAGCCGGGCTCCAGCAGGTAGTGCCGCCGCCGTTTCTGGTTCTTCGCCGTTTGCGCCGCATGATACGACCGGCCCGTACCGCCCGCATCGGAGAAGATAAGGATATCCTTATCACCGTCCATGAAGGCTTGGGTTTCGGATGAATTGCTGCTGGCGGCGCGCTTTTCGATGAAGAGATGACCATCCTCGGCCTTGAGGGGCCGGATGGACCGCCCCGTGACTTCTGCCACGGCCTCGTCGCCAAAGGCCCAGAGGATCTGATCCAGCGCCGAGGGGATCGGCGCCAGCGTCATCAACTCCATCATGGCCGCGTCACGCAGAGCGAGCGCCTCGCGCGAGACGACCAGCGCGCCAGTTTCATCCCGAAGCGGCTCAGCCACCATGTTGCCGTCGATCTCCACGAGCTTTTGGGCATGGATCGGAAAAGTCTGTTCGAGGTAGGCGAGAACATAGTCGCGTGGCGTCAAGGCACCCTCGACGAGTTCATCCTCCGGGTCCATCGTCTCAAGCCGACGCTTCAACAGGCTCTCACCCGTCGAGACCACCTGGATGACGCAAGCCTTGCCTGCCGCCAGATCGTCCGCGATGGCGTGGATGATGGTCGGGGCCTTCATGCCCATCAGCAGATGATTGAAGAAACGCTGCTTTGTGCTCTCGAAGCGGGACTTGGCCGAGGCGCGTGCTGCCGAGGCATTGGTCTCGCCCGAGGCACCGTTGACGCCAGTCGCGGTCAGCGCGGCCTCGAGATTGTGGTGGATCGTCCGAAAAGAAGCCGCGTATGCGTCGTAGATCTCGATCTGGGCCGAAGTGAGCGCGTGTTCGAGCACGTCATACTCCACGCCGTCGAAGCTGAGGGCGCGCGCCGTGTAGAGGCCGAGCGTCTTGAGATCGCGCGCGACCACCTCCATGGCGGCGACACCGCCGGCTTCCATCGCCGAGACGAAACTCTCGCGGCTCGGAAAGGGGTATTCGGGGCCCTGCCCCCAGAGCCCCAGCCGCGCGGCATAGGCCAGGTTGTGCACACTCGTGGCACCCGTGGCCGAGATGTAGAAGACGCGAGCGCGGGGTGCTGCCAGTTGCAGCCGCAGGCCCGCAAGGCCCTGCTGGGAGGGTTTGACCCCCCTGCCCTGCTCAGACCCGGCCGCGTTCTGCATGGCATGGGCCTCATCGAAGGCAAGAACGCCGTCAAAGTCTGCGCCCATCCAGTCGAGGATCTGGCTCAGTCGCGTGGTGCCGCATTTGCCCGCAGACCGCAGCGTGGCGTAGGTGACGAAGAGGATGCCACAGGTCACGGTGATCGGCTGGTCCGGTTTCCATTTGGAGAGCGGCTGGATGTCGGCGGGCGAGCCGCCGAGATCGGTCCAGTCGCGGATCGCGTCCTCGATAAGCGTGGCGGATTTGGAGACCCAGATCGCCTTCCTGCGCCCGGAAAGCCAGTTCAAAAGGATCAGCCCCGCGCATTCGCGTCCCTTACCGCAACCGGTGCCGTCGCCGTCGCCGAGGAAATAGCCGAGGCGATAGGCCCATGCGTCCGGGTCATCATCAGCACGCGTCAGCTTGGTTTGGTCGTCATCGATCATAAACCGCCCCGGCAGATCACGCCCATGGGCATCATGTGCCATGATGATGGTTTCCAGCTGCGCCTCGGAGACGTGACCCTCCTCGATCAGCTTCGCGGGCAGGCGCAATTCCGCACTGGCCGCGCCTGAGGGCACCGGCGGCGCGACAGAGGCCATGGCGATGCTCTCGACGAGCGGCGTGGGATGTTCCTGCGCACCCGCGATCTCGATCCGCTGCGGCCGGTAGCGCGCATAGATGTCAGAGATGGGCGTGTTGTCGCGCGGGGTCTGAAGGCTTGTGAAGCTGAGCGGACGGACGGTATTGGGCCGTGGTTTGGAGGCGGCGACAGGCGAAGCGGCGGTCTTGCGCGGGGCAGATGATCGAACGGTCGGTCGCGCTTGAGGGATCGCTTCAGCCCGCTGGGCGGGGCGCATCTCGATCCGGGTTGCGGCCACGGCATCGACATATGCCAAGGCTTCCTCCAGATCCTGAACCGCGGCGCGGATGAGTTCGCCATCGTCCTGCACCTTGTCGAAGACCATCAGCTGGGTTTCGACAGAGGTGCCGAGCTTGCGGTAGACCTGCCCCGGCATCGTCAGCGCCAAGCGCGGCGTCAGAAGACCGCAGGCCCGCGACCAATGCGCGGCATCGCGTTCGGGCGTGAATCCTGGCGGCATGATCGCCACCAGCCGCCCGCCGGGTGCCAGACGCTTCGCAGACGCGATGAGATGCTTGGCGGCGATGTGTTTGTCCCGGGAACGATCGACCGAGGAGGCGAAGGGCGGGTTCATCACCACGACGTCGGGTAGAACCGGCGTTTGCAGCAGATCATCGATATGCTCGCCGTCATGGCCCGTCACCTCGCCGCCGAAAACCGCGCGCAGGAGGCGCTGGCGAAAGGGGTCGATCTCGTTGAGCAAAAGCGTGGCACCGGCCCGGGCGGCAAAAGCGGCCAGTGCACCGGTGCCCGCCGAGGGCTCCAGAACGGTCTCGCCCTTGCGGATCGCCGCGGCCCGCACCGCCGTGGTCGCGAATGCCAGCGGCGTGGAAAACTGCTGCAGACGGATCTGCTGCTCTGACCGGCGGGTTTCCGTAAGGAGACGTGAGGCGAGGAGTTTTGCGTTGGCGATGTCTGCTGTGGCACCGGCCCCACGCAGAAGCACCTGGATGGCCGCTGCCTGCATCATGTCATAGGCCATGCGCCAGTCCCAGGCGCCACCGGCATCGCTGCCATGAAACGTCTCGCGCATGATACGCGCGAGCGCTGAACTGCGCAGGGGCTGGTCATCGACCTCCGTGCCGATTTGCGCGAGGGCAGAGGCGAGATCGGCTTCGGAGATTGCGAGAGCCGGGTTGGCCGTTCTGGGTTTGGACATGGGGATTTTCCTTTGGATCAGGGTCTGAGTTCCAAAGGACAAAAAGCCCGCTTTCGCTTTTCAGGGTGACGTAGTCAGACCGCGCTGACCTCCAAGGCTTGGTCAGGACTTGGGTTCGACCTGCCGCTTCGCATCAATCAATGCCTGTGCGGCCTGCATCACCTGAACCTGAGATGTTCCCGAGCGTGCATCCTCCAGCGTGGCCTGCACCTGCGCGCAAAACCACGTGTCATAAGAATTCGCTTCAGCGGCCACGGAAATGCTCCTCGAGCCCGATATCCAGCAGCTTGCCGAGGTCATCGGGCATGTCTGCAACGCGCACAGCAATTGGGAAACGGTGCCCCGTCAGGTCAGGCGCGCATTGCTCCTCTAGACCGAGGTGCTGCCTATCCTTTTCCGTCTCATTCATTGTGCTTTCTCCGACCGCATTATCAGCCGATGCTACATCTTCGAGCGTGGCGTCGTAAATGATGTTGCCAAAGGGTCATAGCAAGCTGGCCCACTTACCGATCGGGCACCGCTTCAAGGGATTTCTCGAACCGCTTGCCTGCCGCTGCAGCTTCTTTCAAGAGCGCGTCGAAATTGTCAGGTGGGTTGCCATCTTCCAGCATCCCTTTGAACGTCGCATAGGCATCCGTCTTGCTGCCATAGGCGCGCAGGGTCTTGTCGTCGTTCACCCATGCCACCACGATGACCTTCGCATCGCTGTTGAACCGGTAGAACAACCGATACTGCTGGAAGAATTTCGCCCGGAACCAGTGCTTGCGGTGATCGCCTAGTGTGCCGCCTTGCCGGAAAGCGGCGGCACCCGGATCTGCAGGTATGGCCTCGGTGACCAGCTTGAAGATGGCGGCCAGCCGTTTCGTTGGGTTTTTCTTGTGCCAGGTCTTGGGATCGCGAGCCTTACGCGCCTCTACCTCCTCGACCAGCCCTTCGAGCTGGTCCAGAAAGAGTGGGTGCGCATAAATCGACCATCCATTCACGACAAGGGGCGCTTGGGCGGGCACGCTATCGCCGCTCATTCATCCTCGAGCGATAGCGGCGCATCGAGATCGACATCAACGTCTCCGACCAGTGCTGCAAGACGGTCATGCAAAGCCCCATCGAAAGCCCGAATGCGGTCCGGATGCGCCTTGATATCGGCCTCGACAAAATCGAGAAAGGCTCCGAGCACGGGATCTTCCTCGTCGCTGCGCACGGGCTCGATATAGACCCTGCCACTCGGCTCGGTGCAGTAACGAATCTGGTCGCCCTTGCCCAGCTTGAGCTGTTTGCGCACACCCGCCGGCACGGTCGTCTGATACCGATCCGTGAGTTTCGAGACATCTTGTGCGAGGGCTGTCATGGCAGTCTCCTGAAGAAAAGGGGCTTTGCTGCCCGCGATAGGTAATGCATTTGCATTGCCTTGTCAAGACAAGCCGCAGCATCTGCTGTCGCCGGGCAGGTCGATGAACCGTCCGGCGCAGGACCTAATTTCGCCCCGCCAGGAACTCCGCCAGCACCGGGCTAGCCGCACCTTTCGTGGAGCTGAGCAGCTCCGAGCCCGCAAGCGAGGCCTTCGACAGGCGTACGAGCCCACCAGTTTCCTCGATGCGGTAGCAGCGGCGCTTTTGCCGCCCGCGCCTGTAGTGGGTCGCGGTGACAATCTGGCAGGTACTGCCATCGGTGAGCGTCACAGGGGTGGCGAGCTTGATCTTGTCGCCTTCCTCGTAGTCCGGGATCGCAGCCCAGTCCTGGCAGCGCTGGCGCCAGGCATGAGCATAGCTGTCTGGGTCTTTCAGCTCGGACAGCAGGGCCAATAGGCTCAGTGGCGCGCGGGATTCGACCGGTCCCGCGCTTTCCTCCATGTCCTTGTAGCCCCAGCAGCCGTCATCATATCGGGTAAGGAATACGGCGGCGAAAGTGATGGAGCCATCCGCATCGGTGACATAGGTCGTGTCTTCGACAGGGGTGCCGTCGATATTTGTGACCTTTGCCGCCGCGTACCAAGTCGAACCCACCTTGCAGGCTTTGACCAGTTCCGTCTTGCGCCTTTCGCCCTCGAAGGTGCACAGCCGAGCAATCTCCGCTTTCTCATCCGCGTAGGTCTGGACGCGGCCGTCGGTGTAGAAGAGCCAACCCATCACGCCGCCCTCCGGTCATCGATTTCCATCAGCGCATCGAGCGGCACGCGGTAGGGCTGCATGGCGTCAAAATCCTCGCAATTGCCGCAGTTCTGTACGATCGCGAAGGTGTCGCAGGCATCCTTGAGGATGACCCGGAAGGTGCCGCCGAGGCCTGACGGCACCTCGTAGGTCCCGCCGATGAGATAATCCGAGGCCCGGCGCACGAAGACGCGGATGCTGTGGCCATCGGTGGCGAGCCGGATCGCCCCCCGCCCCCGGTCGATGAGCACCTGCACGTCATCCAGGATGTCGGTATAGAACTGGCCGGTCAGATCGCGAAACGCCATGCGGCGCTGCGCCATCCAGTCGGTGTCCCGAAACGGGTTCATGCCGTCGGCGAAAGCGAAGGAGGGATCGGCCTGTTCGGTGGTGACGATACGGGTGGTCGTGCCATCGATGCCGTTTGAGCGCAGATGCACACCATTGCCGACGATGAGGATCAGGGCGGGCCTGTCCACGGGCCCGTTCCAGTTGGGCAAGAAGGTTTTGCAGGCGCGCGCATGGGCGATCTGTTCCGCAACAGCGGACGCAGAGAACTTGAGAATAGCCATGAGGATGTCTTTCGGTTGGGTGTGGGAGGGTCGACCCGCGCGGGGAATGCCTCGCGCGAGTCGCGTGAGGACTCAGGCCGCTTGCGCGACCTCGCTGTCAGGCTCGGGGGTTTCCGCAGCGGGCTCCGCCTCATCACAGGCGACACCGGCGGTCTGCATCATGGGCGGGCACCAGGTGGCCACGGCAGCGCGCTGCGCGTCCGTGAGTGTGGCGAAAGGCTCGGCGAAGAGCTTGTCGCAGAAGGCGACGATCTCTTTCTTGCTCGACGAGGCGAGCGTCACCGCCTCTTGGGCGAGACCCAGATCCTCGCCGAGAATCTTCAGGAGCCAGGCCTTCTTGAAGCGGTTGAAGAGCGCCGCATTCGGCGTCCAATATGCGCGAATGTCGGGCATGATCTCGATCTCGAACGCATGCATCAGGCTGTCGCGCCGAGGATCCCGCGCGAAGCAGGACTGCGTGGTGCTGGCGGTGGCATAGGCCACGAGCTTGGCCTTCTCGCCTGCCTCCAGCGCGCGAAACGCCGCGAACTGATCGGCGGGCGCGCGGGTGTCATCGAGCCAGGAGAGATCAAGCGCATCATGCGCCGCCGCCACCTGCTCGAGCGAGGTCTCGTCGATCTCGTCCATCTTGGCATGGCTGCGGTATTCCTTGCGGGCATCGATCTTGATCGCCTGCGTGACACTCATTCCGCTGGCCAGAACGTCACTGACCAGCTTGAAGAGCGTCAGATCGAGCGTGGCTTCCGGATGCAGCGCCATCGCGGCGCCAAGGGCCATGGCCCGCTCGGTCTTGAGGTCCTCAGCCAGCGAGGCTGGATAGGTGATTTCGCCGGCGTCCGGTGCCTCCTCCCCCGTCGGGTTGACCGACGAGCCGCGCGCGCCTTCCACTTTCACGGTGTCCTCGGGGCGGACGAGGCCAACATGGAGCGTGACCTGCCCACCCTGCCACGACGCGATCACCCCGGACCGCGCGAGGTCCTCGGCGCTGTAGGCCTCCTGCAGATCGCGCACTTCTTCTTCCAAGGCGTCCACGCGCTCGTAAAGGGCATTGTAGGCACCGTCCTCGAGCCCCTCATCCTCCATCTCGAGCTGCAGCTTCTCGAGTTCTGCGGTGATCTCATCGATGCGCTTCTGGGCCGCTTCATCCGGCTCAATCGGGCCGGGATAGACGCGGCCATAGTCCGCCATGGTCGCGTAATCATAGCGGACCATCGCATCGGCCCAGGCAAAGCCCAGCCTCATACGGGCCTCTTCGGCGGCGGCACCGAGCTTCTCGAGCAGGATGGTCTCGACCAGTGCTGCATCCTCAAGCACGGAATGCTCTTCCAGAAGGTCAGCCGCGACAGCACCGCCCCGCGCCTCGTAGTCCGCGCGCACAAAGGCCCCAATATCATCGCTGACCTGCACGCCGCGGGATTTGAGGGCCTGACGGACGGTGTAGGCCTGCAGATAGCCGCCGTCTTTCGTGAGCGCCTCGAAGACCTCGCGCTGCGCCTCCTGGCTCGGGTGCTCGGCGAAGGCCTTCATCGTGTCGAGCGTGATCACCTTGCCCCGGGCTGCGGCGCGGATGTCGGGGTGGATAAGGCCATAACGCAACCGGCCTTTCACGGCCGCCACCGTGGCGCCGAAGGTCTTTGCGATCGTCTCGGGCGTCTGGCTGTCGACCTCCATCATCCGGGCGAAAGCCTCGAACTCGTCGATGGCATTCATCGGTGCCTGGGTGATGTTCTCGGCGAGCGACAGCGCCGTGGTGACGTCGCAGTCGTCTGGGACAAGGCGACAGTCGACCTTGGTTTTCGCCATGAACCCCTTGGTGGCCTTGTCGGCGACCAGCTCCTTCAGCGCAGCATGGCGTCGGCCACCGGCGAGGACAGCATATTTGCCGTCAAGCTTCTGGACCAAGAGCGGCTGGAGCAGGCCCAGCACAGCGATGCTGGCCTTCAGATGCGCGATGTTCTCGGGGTCATAGGTTTCCGGCGCGTTGCTGCGCACATTGGCGGGATGCGGGATCAGATCGCCGATGGCGACGGTAAGGGGAGCAAAGCTTGTGGTCATGGGATATCCTTCCAGGAGGGTGAGGTGTGGCCCGCGCGCTCACGCGCGTGACCAATCCCCGGCTTCAGGGATCACCAAGACAAAAGGCCCACTTTCCCTTTGAGGGGTCAGTGGGCCTTGAGTTTTCAGATCGACACTTTGGGAAGCCCTCCTACCCTACCAGTCACGCGCCAGCATGATGGTCAGCACGCGCATGGTTGTGGCAGGATTGTCCGGGGTCTCGGCCCCGTAGCGGAAATCCGAATCTGCCTCATAGAGATCGATTTTCCAGAACACGGTCTCGCCCCGGATCTCGACCGCGCCAAAATCGTGCCATCCCTCGGGATCATTCTCAGGCTCGAATGTATCGAACGCACCGGTGGCCTTCACCGCCTCGGCCATGAAGCCGTCACCGGCCTCCATAAGCGAGCGGGTGACATGCATTCGGCCCTGGGTGGGCTGCGCGGGCGCCACTCCAAGGCACGCGAGCTTGCGAAACGCGTCGTTTTGCGCCGCGATCACGGTCGGATCCGGACGGTCTGGCTGGGATTGAACGGTCATGGACATGGGATCTCCTTTGAGAAGTTGAAACACCCTTCCCAAAGCCCGCTTTCACTTTTCTGCTTGGCGGAAGGACCGAAGCAGAAGGCGCCTTACCCGAACAGCCCTCTGGCTCTGTAGTTCGGGTTGGGGATGGTTTCGATCCAGCCGCCCTGTTCCTTGATGCTCTCGAGTGCCGCCGAGAGCGGGTAAGCGCCCTCGGACGGGCTCCACCAATAGGCACCGCGTTTGAAGGTGATGATCTTGCGGCGGCCGTCTTCGAAGCAGGCCACCCGCAGCGTCTTGGGTTCCTTGCGTGACATGCGAGTCTCCGTTCTCCGTGTGGTCAGGCGGCCTCGGCACTGCGCCCTGCCCTACCCGCCTCAGATTGTGCGATCAGATAGTCACAGGCGCGCTGCGCATCCGCGGCGTGCTTGAAGATCGCACCCTTGTCCGACCGAAGAACGCGCAACCAGTTGTGGAGGTAGGCGGCATTCATCTCGAGCGTATGCGCCGTGAAGCCGAGCGTCTGACCCAGGAACACCGAGGTCAATTCCGCGACGATCTCCTCGCGCGCATAGGACGTGTTGCCAAACTTCGAGAACCCGAAATCACGGTTCAGCCGATGCGGGGCTTTCGTGGCATGGGCCAGCTCATGGGCCCAGACCCCGTAGAAATTGCGCGGGTCCTGGAACCGCGTGATGGACGGCATGTAGACCTTGTCCACGGGCGGCAAATAGTACGCCTCCGTGCCCGTGAAGACGGTTGTGATGTCGATCGCATCAAAGAAGGTCTGCATGTGCGGGATGGGCTCGGACGGCGCATGCTCGGGCACGGGCTCCGGGTCGGGGAAGAAACTGTCGGGCAGGCCATCGATTTGGCAGGCATTGAACACGCGGTAGGATTTCTGGAAGCGGAAGATGCGGGCTTCCTCGGAGTGATCATCCCCGTCGCTGCGGTCATGCTCATCTGCGCCCGCATCTTTCCGGCTTTGACCGTAATAAACGACGACAGAGGATTTTTCGCCCTTGCGGACCTTTGCGTCCAAGGCATTGGCTTGCGGCAGCGTCATCCAGAAAGGTGAGCTGTGGCCCGCCATCACGGTCCGCATCGTCAGCAGGAAGTTGTTCACTCCCTGGTAGGGTTCTCCGCCCACGCGCAGGGGACGAGAGCTGCCACCTGCGGTCCATGGCTTGCGCCACGGCAGGACGCCGCGCTCGATGATGCGGATGATTTCGTTTGTGATGACCTCGGAGGCATCGAATTTGGGCGTGCGGGATCGGGCCATGGCTGGCCTCCTTTCGAGTTTTGGTGAGAGTAAGTGGTGATCAGGCTGACTGATGGGACCGCGGATCGTTGAGGATCCTCGCGCCGAGCCCTTCGACCATGTCGATGTAGGTGGTCAGCGAGACGGACTTGCCGGAACCCGAAGGTTCAGGGTCAACCGATCCGTCCCGCGCCACGCACGGCAAGTTCGCGAAGGCGATGACGTCACTGATGGGTCGGATATCGATGAACGGGGTTCCTCGTGCGACCGCAAGAGTGGCCAAGGGAAAGCGCTCGATCAGCGCGAAGGTCGAAACGGTGGTCCAGCCGAGATGGATGAATGTCCCGCCCTCTCCGCAGATCACATGCGCGTTTGGTAATGACGCGGCCTGCTTCAGATAGCCGAGATCACGCAGGACGGTCTGGCGTTCGAGCCGCTGTGCCAGCAACGTCTGGCCAGTTCGGCGCAACTCTCTATGCCGCCACCACGAGGCAGCGGTTGCGCGGAGCACGCGCAAGACACCTGTTTGCATGGGAATGCCCTTCATCAGGAAAGACAGACCGGAATCCGGCCCGGACCCATCTGAGGGACCCCAAAGGTCCTCATCCGTCAGTCACAAAACCCGAAGAACACTTTCTCTTTTTTCGGCCCCTTTGGGCACACAACAAAACCGAAAAGCCCGGCACATCTGCCGAAGCCATTGATTTCATGCAGCAATTCTAGATCGGCAACCAAGATCGGCAACGCATATCGGCAAAACCTTGCTTAAAAGTACAAAATGTGTTTATTTTTCAATTACTTTGCAAACATGGAAGATCGGCAAAATGCTGGAAACACCCGCCAGGATCGAACCCTGCTTCTTCGAGGAGCATATTCCGACAGAACTGGCAGACCTTTCGGTCGACATCCAGAGGGAAGCCACCGGGCTGGGACAAGGGTTGCATCCTGACAGCGCAGCCGAACTTGCCGATCTCGTCCGTGTGATGAACTGCTACTACTCCAACCTGATCGAAGGACACAACACGCGCCCCCGCGACATCGAAAGGGCGCTGGCTGGCGCCGAGCTTGAGGAAGAAACCCGTCCCCTCGCCCTTGAGGCCCGGGCGCACGTCATCGTTCAACGGGCCATCGACGAGATGCATCGCAAGGGCACCCTGCCCCGCCCCACATCCGTCGAATTCCTGACTTGGGTCCATAAGAGCTTCTACGACGAGATGCCGGATGAGTTTCGGGTCATCGAACATCCCGACGGCACACAAGAGCCCATCGTTCCGGGACGCATGCGCCAGGATGATGATCGGGAAGTTGCGGTCGGGCGCCACCTACCTCCTTCATCGTCGCGCGTCGCGGCATTCATGGACCATTTCGACAAACGATTTCAGATTGCGGCGCGGTCTTCGAGCGGACGGATCATCGCGATCGCCTCTGCGCATCACCGGCTCAACTACATCCACCCTTTCCCGGATGGTAACGGCCGTGTCAGCAGACTGATGTCTCATGCCATGGCCCTCACAGCGGGGATTGGTGGCCAAGGGCTCTGGTCCGTATCACGTGGGCTGGCCCGCGGGCTAACCGATCGGGGCGAGTACAAACGGATGATGGATCTGGCCGACAGTCCACGCCGCGGAGACCGCGACGGACGGGGGAACCTGTCAGAAGCGGCACTGAAGACGTTTAGTGAATGGTTCCTAAAGGTGACGCTCGACCAGATCACCTTCTCAGCAAGATTGTTCGATCTCGGCGGACTAGACCAACGGTATCGTCGTCTTGTTGCAGATACCATCGATGACAAGCGAGCGCCGGAACTAATCTCGGCGGTTCTTCGGCATGGGGCACTGGAACGAGGCGATGCGCAGATTGTGCTCAAGACGTCCGAGCGTACTGCTCGCAACACGCTGAGTAAACTGACCGCCGCCGGATACCTGAGGTCCGCCTCGCCGAAGACGCCGGTTCGGTTGGCGTTTCCGTTGGATTATCGAGAGCGGCTCTTTCCAAACCTCTTTGGAGACGGTGACCTCCCACAATAACTTTAGGCATTTAGGGTGTAATGCCTGGCCGCCGATTTCTTCCATGGGCGGCCAGATTTTCATCAAGGCTTGCTCATGTGTCACTTGTCCACCGCGGTGGACATCTGCTGGTCTGAGATAAACTGAAGAACCACCACGCGCCGCTATGTGCGTTTGGACAGTTTTGGTTGCCACAAGCGCCGATTCTCGTTCGAAGTCCACCGCGGTGGACATTAGACAGTTCGCTCATTGTTTTCGGACAGTCGCTTGATCAAAGCTAATGGATCAAATTGGTTTTGCCTTTGACCCAGGGTGATACTGTGAAAATACGCTGCAAAATCCCTGATGCGTTTTCCAAGCTGTAGCATGATGAAGATCGCGCATGACGCTTTCTGAGCTCCTACAGCATTCTTGGCTTTCTCGAAAGTCTCTGGGTGAATGCCCATCATGGGTGCAAGTGTTCGAGCATGGTTTTCAATGTCCAACCAGTTTCTAAGTCTCTCTGTGGAGAACGATGTCGCCTGATCGCAGACTGAGGTCAGCAAGTCTGGTTTCAGGGCCTCAAGGCCTATGTTGCTATCTAAATCTTTTTTTTCTTCTTCAGACTTAGATTGATGCCGGACAGTTTGTCCGTCATTGGCGGGCAATTCCATAGTTTCAGGCGGGTCATCCGGGGTAGACAAACTCTGGCATTCTGCATCTGTATTGGCGAGCAGAGCGTGGTATTCGGGGAGGCTCAGCTTCCTGCGTAGAGCTTTCCGTGCGTGGTTGATGAATGCGTTGCTAGGATCGTGCTCTTCCAAATGGGCGAGCTTTGTAAGGATCTGTTTGCGGACAAATATCCGATCTCGCCGGTTATTCTCCATCTCTTGCGCGATGGCTATAAGCTCGCTCGCACGTTGGAGCAGGGGGGTGAGAGACAATCCATAACTGATGCACTCCCCGCCGGATGAGCGAACGCGGTAGCGCTTTCGGTTCGAGCTGTCATTGCGCTTGATGAATCCGAGTTCAACGAAGCGGTTGATGTGCCTCCGGAGTGTCCGTTCGTCGATTCCGCCAACGCGCTGGCAAAGTGAATCGTTAGACGCAAAAACCGTTTCGCCATGGCCAGGTTTCAGAAAACTGAGCATTGCTTGAAGTGTCTGTATGTGGCCAGGACGTAGACCAAACACGCTGCGTGCATCTCTCAGGGCTCTGAAGATGGTCCAGACGTCGGTTTCAGATGGGGGAAATGAGCCGCGGGTTGCATCAGCACCTGCGGCTTCGATCGAGAGTTTTGTAAATGCCATGGCTTGTTCACGACGACCGTTCGGCCCACAACTTCCCCGTCTCTTTCCTCGAATTTTCGCGGAAAAAGGCAAAAAATATCAGTCCACCGAATCGGTGACTCTTGACCGGTATGCTGGAGGTTGCTACATCAAAGATGCTAATCAGATGATGAGGGCTCTCCAGGGGAAACTTTGGGGGGCTCTTTTCTTTCGGGTCTTCGCTTTTCTCCTCTGCTCGTGTTGCTCTGTGTGGCCTGGGTTAGGACCCAGAGCCTCTCTCATTCCGCCACTGTACGAAGAGTTGCAAAAGCGTAGCTTCCGCGTGCTCTTCGAGCCATTGGCCGAATTCTGGATTGTCCTTCTTGGTGACCTTGAGCGCGATCGCCTTCTCATCGATTGTCAGCGTGCCCAATGAACTGCCGTTCTCATCATTGATGACCGAAGTCAGCCCACGATTGGGCGGCTTCTTGTCGCTACGTGCTTTGCTCGAGCAAGCCGAATAGACCGCTTGGAACTTTTCGGAACTAGGAGTGTCGTCGGGCAGGGCGGCGAGCGCCTCTTTGGCGATGTCCACCAAATCTACCTTCACCGACAAGGCAGCTAGATCACCCCACTGCCGTCGTCCGATCCCATGTGCTGGCCCGATGAGTTGAACAAGACCGTCTGGCAGTTGTTCTATGACGACCCTGTGGTTGGATACGCCTTGCCGGGTCAGACCTAGAGCATCTTGAATGACACCGGGTTTGTACCCGGATTCTTGCATCTCTTTGATAAAAAGAGACTTTTCTATAAAAGACGGATCAAGCCTGAGGTTGTTCTCCTGGCCTTGAGCGATCAGAGATGCGTCATCGTCCAAGGTTCGAACAATTGCCTTGACCGTTCCACCGACCTTACGGATCGCCGCAAGCCTGCGGCGGCCGTAGATGATGCGGTATCTGTCCGGTTGGGCTGATGGACGGACCATGATGGGCACTTGTTGGCCATGCTTGCGAATGCTCTCGGCCAACTCATCGATACTGGAATCTTCCAGCACCAACCGATCGCGCAGCCCATCCATGTCAATCTGATCGGGTTCGATATCGCGAATCGAGTTTGCTGTGATCTCGCGCAAAGAGTCGCGCAATCCTCCAACAGATCCCGGCAGCTTTGCCGCTTTTGGCGGGGTAGGGGAGGGGGCTCCGCTCTCCGTCTCATTCCTTGGAGGCTGGTTGAAGATGTTTCGGGCCATCAGCGACGCCCCCATGCCATTTGGATCGTCTGCTCTAGCTCATCGCCAACGCCATTCACGCTGGTCAGGGCGCGATCAATTGTCTTTCTGATGAATTGGCTTGGATCGACTTCGTAGACGGTCTGCTGGGTCATCCCCGCGTCGGAGATCGCCGTAGACTTCAGCATTGGCTCTGTCATGACCTGACCTGCCAGAATTGATCTCAGGTAGCCTGCCATTTGGGTCTGCGGACCGTCCGACGGTTCATATCTGGTAATCAGGAACTTGACAAAATCCCATGTGACACGCCGACCGATGGCTTCCTCCACGGCCTTGACCGTTTCTGAAGCAAGCTTCAGGAATTGGCTCATGGATGCGATGTCAAGCATGCCAGGTACCACGGTAACCAAAAGCCCCGTCGACGCTGCCAGCGCAGTCAGGGTTAGAAACCCAAGCTGAGGCGGGCAGTCGATCAGGACGATGTCGTAGTTTGCCTCAACCTCTTCAAGCGCCAAGGCGAGGCGCTCTGCAAAGATGGGCTGTACGCGACGGGCGAGAGCGTTTGCGGTCTCGGTTTCGTACTCCGAGAGCATCAAACCGGCGGGCACCATGTCGAGCTTATGGAAGTAGGTCTTTTGGATGACGTTCGAGAGAGGAACTTGGTCCTCATATCTCAAAGCATCATAGATTGTGCCGCCATCGGCGAACTCAAGCTCGGGCCGAAAGCCGAAAAACGTGGTCAAACTTGCTTGCGGATCGAGGTCTAGGACCAGCACGCGGTAACCGCGCAAGGCATACCTTTGCGCAAGATGAATCGTTGTAGTAGTCTTTGATGAGCCGCCTTTGAAGTTGACGACGGATATCACCTGGAGACGATCGCCATCACGTCGACCTGGGCGGTAGCTTTCTGCGTTCTTTCCAGTGCGTCCAAGAACATCGCGCAACTCATCAATCTCTTGGGCTGTGTAGAACCGGTGTCCGCGGTTGTCTGTATGCACTTCCGGGAAGCTGCCGTCCTTGTGCCGGTTGCGCAGGTTAGATGTGCTTACGCGCAGGAGGCCGGCGACTTCGGTGGAACTGAAGCGACGTAGGGACTTTCGTTCTTCGGGTTCGAAAGCGATCTTCATCTGGCGATCCAAAGACTCAGCCAGATTGTTGGCAAATGCTCCGATATCGGAAGAGCCTATGCCTTGCGTGTATCCAATGTTACGATCATCCATGTCCTGCCGCCCACTCTCGGCCTCTGTTGAGGCTCTTAGTCATTCTGACGGTGTACAGCGTGTCTGACGCGTTTTGCCGTCAGAATGGGAATGCCACGATCCAGTGAGTCCGGCAAGAAGAATCTAAATGTAGTGTGAAAGTTATCCACAACACCTATAGGTGTTGTCGTGTAAAAAACTCAGCAAGTCATTGATATAGATATATTAAATGCAGATCTAACCAAATCGAGCCGCTACTCTGTTGAGTTGGCATATTAGCAGCTAACCCCAAGCAACTAATGGCACTTTCTGCCTCCTGCGGAGTTTTCTCCCGGTGAAATTTTTTGGATTCGGGTCAGAAGCTACATCTGATTTTGGCTCGATTCGTACGGCATGAGGCCAAGTCGTTCCGCCCGCTCCAACAGCATTTTCACCGAAGACGGCTGCCATCTTGTTCGGCCACGAGGCGTGCGTTCGCGCATCGCTTCCAGCCGGGTGCAGATCGCCTGAAGCGTGATGTCGGGGTCCGCGCCCTTGATGCCGGCGACGATGGCGGGCAGACGGTCGTCGGTTTCGCGGCGCCCGGCGCGGGCTAGCACCTCGGCCGGCAGGAAGCCGTCGCCGACATAGGCCTTCACAGCGCGCAAGAGACGGCTTTGGGTCCAGCGACGCGCCTCGGGCAAGGGGCCGTTGATGATGCGCACCACGTCTTCCCAGGCCAAGTCGGGTCGCAACCGGCGCACATGGGGCACCCAATCTTGTGCCGTCTCGTTCAGACGCTCCATGTAGCCGTCTTGTCGCGCCAGCCGTACTTTGCGAAGAGCAGCAGGGTCTTTGGCCCGCAGTCCAGGGTTCCCGCCGACCCGGCCCTTGGTACGGGCGCTCGCCAGCCCTGCTTTGGTACGTTCCCGGATCAGCGCCCGCTCGAACTCGGCCGCGGCGCCCAGAACCTGCAGCGTGAACTTGCCTTGCGGGGATCCGGTGTCGATCGGGTCCTGAATGGAACGAAAGAACGCCCCCTTGGCCTCCAACCGTTCGATCACCTCGAGAAGGTGCGACAGAGACCGTGCGAGCCGGTCGATCCGTACGACAACCAGCGTGTCGCCCTTGCTAATGCGCTCCAGCAAGCGGGCAAGCACCGGCCGGGCACGATTGCCGCCTGAGGCGTGCTCTTCGAAGATCTCGACGCATCCCGCAGTTTGCAGGGCCTCAGACTGGGGCAGGGGGGTCTGATCCTCTGTGGATACGCGCGCATAGCCTATCAGGGGCATGAAAATCGGCCGTTTGCAATTTCATATACCGTTACTAAACGACCGTTTGTAAACGAATGCAACCGCTCTCTCTGTGGTGCTGCTCATCAAAAACCCCTTGGATTCCATACGCTGAGCGTGATCAGAGAGATCTCGCAGACCACCGCGCGCACGTGCTATATAAGGTGTGTGGGCGCACCCTGACAAAACACTTGGGTAAAATGCAAAAGTGCCGTATTTTGCACATATGAAGCCTCAAGTATCTACACATTATGATAGTTTTGACGATCCTCTAGTGGATTCGGAGGGGCTTGAAGAGACGTCTGAGGACGACCTGTGGTTCCTGCCCGGTCCGATGGAAGTGGAGCCGGATTATCTGCTGCCCGGACCGAGAGCAGAGCTGCGTGAAACCGCAGTCCTCGACGATTGGCGGAAGGCAGAGGCGGTTAATGCCGCGCGTCTCGCCCGTGTGGCTGGTCGGATCGGCGCGTTGGATGACCGGCTGCGCCGTGGCCCGAAAGGCTGGCGGCACAGGCTCGCGCTGATGGAGGCGGCAGACCTCAGCTGGTTTGTGGGTGACCGTATTGGCCCGGATCGGCTGGCGCTCTGGATATCCATGCGCCTGTCCGGCGTGCAGGACAACACTGCAGCGCTCGCGCGTGTCGGATGGGCAGTGCGGCGTCTAACAGGCGGTCCCGGCCCAGAGGTGGACCTGTCCGCCTTCCTCGATCGCCGTGACCCCGAAAACATAGCAGGTGAAGCCGAAACCTTTGCGGATCGCGCGGGCGGTTGGCTTGACCTGATGGCGCAAGCCGTCGACCTGCACCCGATCACACGCGCCTGCATGGGGCTTCACCTCTGGAGCCTTGCGGGCCTCGGGCAACAGGGCGACCGGATGGAAGCGGCGGTTACCGCCGCACGCATTGCCGCCAGCGAAGGCCCGAATTCGAATGGAGGGGCCATCTTTGCGCCTCTGGCTATGCGCGGGGCAGGGGGGCTGCGCGCCAGTGGCCCACCAGCTGAGCGCTTGGAGCGTTGGCTCGAGGGAATGGAAACAGCATGCCTGACCGCGATGCGGCACCTCGACGATATCCAGGCATGGTCAGCGCGGGCGGAAACCATGATGGCCCCGCTCTCTGGCAAGACACCACCAGCATTGCGCGCCGTGCTGGCCGAATGGCCCCTCGTCTCCGCCCCAATGGCCGAGACCCTGACCGGTGCCAGCCGCGCCGCCGTCCAGCGCAACCTCGTCTGGATGGAAGCGCGGGGTTTGATCTGCGAAGTGACCGGGCAGGGCCGGTTCCGGATGTGGCGCACCACGACCTAAGAGATGAGCGTCATCGCTCGGTATCCTGACGGGTGCGTGCCAGTCGGCCAAAGTTCCGGTAGGAGGAGGCAAAGCCCGCCGGAACCTTGGCAATCAAGGTGCTCGAATTTGGAGATACTCCTCGCCAGTGCGCAAGGCCGCTGTGGCCGGCGCTTCCGTGCGGTTGTGCCTTCACCATCTATGATGACTGGTGAAGGCGGCGAGCAAGACGCCCGGTATTTTGGACACTGCGCGGCCCTGTTTGTCGTTGCTGCTTTGCCTGCCCCCGTCACCGTGCAAGTCAAAGTTCACCACACTGCCGTTCGCTGCTCAGGCGAAGCGGGCGATATGGCCTTCCTCCATAGCCAGCTTCGACAGGATCTGACTCTGCAGCAACCGTGGTCTCGGGAACAGGCCGGGTCAGGCTGGGCGGCGCGCCGATCTTTTCGTAGTAGCGGATGGTAAATTGCGGATCACAAGGATCGTGTGTTTTCACGAAAATATGTCCTTGAACCTCTAGCCACTAGAAGTCCTATCTAATCAAAGTGAACAGATACCGTTCTTGCCATAGATTCTGGTGGGAACCGAAAGGGTACGACATGCTGACAAGACGACACTTCATTCAAACAACAACGGCGCTATTCTCCGCGTCTGTTTCCAGCCCCCTGTTGGCCGATACCTGGCCCACCGAGGCACAGAAGGCTGAATGGGACGCGCAAGTCACGCCGCCCGGATTCGATCCGGCCGCGTCAAACCCTTGGGGCCTACACCCGCGCTTTTTGCCCCAACGCGTGATTGCGAAACCCGGGCTCGTGCCAGGAGACATCCATGTCGATGCGGTCGCGCGGTATCTCTATCATATCGAGGAGAGCGGGACCGCAATGCGCTACGGTGTGGCCATTGCCCGGGGCAACCTATACGAGCCTGGGGTCTACACGATCAAACGCAAGGTGAGGTGGCCGCATTGGACACCGACCCAGAACATGATCGAGCGGGATCCGGAAAACGCACGATGGGCCGACGGGATGGAACCCGGCCCCGAAAACGCTTTGGGATCACGAGCCATCTATCTGTACGTCGGAGGCCGCGACACTTATCTTCGAATACACGGCACGCCCTATCCGAGAAGTATCGGCGGTCGAGCCAGTTCGGGTTGCGTGCGGATGGTCATGGCTCACATTAACGAACTTTATCCCAACGTTGAGATCGAATCGACGGCACATTTGTACTCAGCGGAGGACAGTGTCACCGCGCGAAGTTGAGTGTGGTGCGTAGGTCTGAGGCGCGTTGATGCAACGTCTGACGCGTCCTCAAGCTTCGCGTGCCACGCAGATCGGATTACCGTTCGCCGTGCGCAACGGCAGCAGCGTCGTTTCGACCGGCCCGCTGTGTTCGTACCAATAGCAGCCGTCTTCCGGCACGAGGCGCGCGGTTGCAACATCCTGATCCGGAGCAGCCATCGCAACCACGGCTTCGGGAACGTTGCCCGTCTGGTCTGCCGTGTCGTCCGGCCCTGTCGGCTGGATGGCGCATCCTGTCGTGAGCAAAAGCGCCACCGCAACCATCATTTTTTGCTTCAGCATCAAAACCTGCATCGAGTTTCCTTTCTTTTCTGTTTTTCTTCGTATCGGCTTTTTATGCCTCACGCCGTGATTGAGGCTGTCGTCGGACCGTCTAGCAAGAAAACAAACGGAAATACCACCGAACTTTTCTCTTGAAGCTCTAGCTACTGTAGGGGCTATGTCATGACAAAGCACCCGAATCCAGAGGTCCGTTCATGCCGTCCGACACCCACCGCCACGATCACGATCACGCCGAAGACGCCCAGGCAAGCGGCGGCAGTTGCTGTGGTAGCGCCGGAAAGTGCGGCGACATCGCACCGACGACTCCCGCGCCAACCGGCGGGCGCAGTTTTCAGGTGTCTGGCCTCGATTGCGCCGAGGAGGTCGCGATCTTGAATAAGGTAATCGGCCCGCAGATCGGCGGGGCCGAGCATCTCGCGTTCGATGTAATCAACGGGAGGATGACCATTCTCGACAGCGCAAAGAGTGTATCGGACGACGAAGTTGCGGAACTTGTCGCGAGCACCGGCATGACGGCGAAGCCGTGGAATGCCGAGAACGCGTCGGTCGACCAAGCGGCCCATCTTGCACGACAGCGGCTGTTTACGGCTCTCAGCGGCGGCTTCTGGGCGGCGGGTTTTCTCTGGCACATCGTCGAGACCGGTATGGGGGGGGCGCTCGGCCTCTTCGCGGGGCACGGCGAAGCGCCGATGCCGCTGGCCGAGGCAGGGCTTTTTGCAGTTGCTATCCTATTCGGCGTTTGGCTTGTGGCACCGAAGGCATGGTCGTCCGCACGTCGGCTGTCGCCCGACATGAACCTGCTGATGGTTGTCGCAGTCGCCGGAGCCATCGGGCTCGGTGAATTCTTCGAGGCAGCGACAGTGGCTTTTTTCTTTTCGCTGTCCCTCTTTCTCGAAAGCTGGAGCGTTGGGCGCGCGCGGAACGCTGTGTCGGCGCTCCTGGATCTTGCGCCACCTACGGCGCGCGTGATCCACGATGACGGAAGCGAGACCGACATGCCGGCGGTGCAAGTCGCCGTAGGCTCAAGCTTTATTGTACGCGGTGGCGACCGTATCCCGCTCGACGGCGAGGTGACGGGTGGCGCGGGCGCGGTCGACCAGGCGCCGATCACCGGCGAAAGTGCCTTGATACCCAAAGAGGCCGGAGACGAGGTCTATGCGGGCACGATCAACGGCGAAGGTACACTAACTGTGCGCGCCACGAAGGTCGCCTCGGATACCGTCTTGGCCAAGATCATCCGCATGGTCGGCGACGCCCATGCCCGCCGCGCGCCGGTGGAACAGTGGGTGGCAAAGTTCGCCCGCATCTACACGCCTATCGTCATGGCTCTCGCCGTCGCAATTGCGCTACTGCCGCCGCTTATCTTCGGCGGAGCCTGGGATTACTGGTTCTACAATGCCCTCGTGCTGCTGGTGATCGCTTGCCCATGCGCTCTGGTCATCTCGACCCCTGTCTCCATCGTCGCAGCGCTCACCGCTTCGGCGCGGGCGGGCGTCCTCATCAAGGGCGGTGCCTATGTAGAGGCGCCGGGCAGGACCACGGCGCTGGCCATGGACAAGACCGGCACAATCACCATGGGTCAGCCGGAAGTGGCGGCGGTGCACCCGCTGGGCGGGGCTTCAGCACAAGATCTGATGACCCTCGCCGCAGGGCTGGAGGCACGTTCGTCGCACCCTTTGGCGCGTGCCATTCTCGCGCGGGCGGAGGCCGACGGCGTCAAGGTGTCCGCCGCAGAGGATACCCGCACCATTCCCGGCAGGGGACTTGAAGGACGCACCGACGGACGGTCCATCTGGCTGGGGTCGGACCGGTTTGCCGAGGAGAAGGGTTTCGGCGACGCCATTCCGAAGGATCTGCGGGAGCGGATCGAAGGCGCCGGCAGCACCCTTGTCGCTGTCGGCGATGAATCCGGCGTGACGGGCATTCTTGAACTGCGCGATCGCATCCGCCCTGATGCCAAGGGCATCGTGGCGCAACTTCACGCGCAAGGCGTGAAAACCATCGTTATGCTGACCGGTGACAACGAGCGAACAGCGCGCGCCGTTGCCGCCGAGGTCGGTATCGACGAGGTGCGCGCTGAGCTTCTGCCCGAAGACAAGGTGACAGCCATCGAAGAACTGGTCAAAACTCATGACATGGTTGCCATGATCGGCGACGGGGTGAACGATGCACCCGCAATGGCGCGCGCGCATTATGCCATCGCGATGGGTGCGGTTGGTTCTGACGCGGCAATCGAGACGGCGGACATTGCCCTTATGACCGACGACCTCGGCAAGGTGCCTTGGCTGATCGGTCATTCGCGCCGGACAATGTCGATTATCCATCAGAACATCGGTATTTCCTTGGCGACCAAGGGAGTTTTCGTTGTCGCTACCGCGTTCGGAATGGCATCGATGTGGGGCGCTATTGCAGCCGACGTGGGTGTGTCATTGCTGGTGGTGGCGAACGCCCTGCGCCTGCTCAACAGCCAAGAGGCCAAGGCACCGCCGTCCGGTGGCGAGCAGGTTGGGCCACAGATCGCAAAGGCCGCGCTTGCCCACGGACATTGATCACGCGGCATTTGCAAGGTAACATTATTTCCATATCAGACCTCACGAAAGAGGCATCGAGCAGTGAAAACCATCCGATTTCCCCGCCGCGCCGTCCTGTTGGGTGGCTTAGCGGCCTTTTTGTCGGGCTGTGCCGGCAAGTTCCGCAGCTATGACGGACCCGAAGTGACGCGACTTCGGCTCTACAAGGGACAGCGTTTGCTTGTTCTCGACGGATCCGATCGCGTGCTGCAAACCTATCCGATCGGGCTGGGCTTCGCTCCTCAGGGTCACAAGCAATTCGAGGGAGACGGTCGGACCCCGGAGGGCACCTACATAGTCGATAAGCGCAACCCTGAAAGTACGTATCATCTTTCAGTTGGCATCTCTTATCCAAATGAGGCCGACATCGCCTTTGCCGCAGCGCAGGGCCTTTCCCCCGGCGGCGACATCTTCATCCATGGTGGTCCACGCCCCGGCATCGACCCGACGGACATCCGCGACTGGACAGCTGGCTGCATCGCAGTCACAGATCGGCAGATCGAGGACATCTATGCAATGGTGAAGGACGGAACGCCTATCCACATCTTTGCATGACGGTCTTTCTCATGCGGCGGTAGTTAGCCGTCGCATTGGCCGCCAGAGCCCAGCTCCACGAAGCCAAGATGAGCGCCAGCAACATCCAGTCCCCGAAAAGCGCATATGGCGTAGGCGGCTGCGCTGAGGGAAGATCAGCGTCGATGATGCCCCTTTCCCCTGTATCGAGCCGCGCAATGATCTCTCCGTTCGCGTCGATGACCGCAGAGATGCCCGTATTCGCGGCTCGGATGACAGGAAGGCCTTCCTCTACGGCGCGCATACGTGCGGAAGCCAGATGCTGCTCGGGTCCGATGCTGGTTCCAAACCAGGAATCGTTCGTCGCGTTAAAAATCCAGTCGGGTCGGAACATGTCGTCGACCACATGGCCCGGGAAAATGATCTCATAGCAGATCGCCACGGCGACCAGCGGCATACCCGGAAGCGCAAGGGTGCGCGGACCCGGTCCGGGCGTAAAATCGCCCAGCCCCGCCGTCAGCCGCTCGATCGGCAACCAGCCGCGGAATGGCACGTATTCGCCAAAGGGCACGAGATGGTGTTTCGCGTATCCGGTCAGGATCTCATTGGTATCGTCAAAAGCCTGGACGGTGTTGAAATATCGGGTGCCATCCTCGCTCAGTACACGGTCCGGCACTCCGGTTAGCAGCACGCTGCCGTCCGGTAGCGCAGCGGCAATGCGGGCCCGCGCCTGGGCATCCTCATCGAGGAACCCGGGAAAGGCGGTTTCCGGCCAGAGAAGAACGTCGAAATCGCCGGGCTGGGTTGAAAGCTCGAGATAGAGCGCGAAGGTCGCCTCGCGGTTCTCGGGCGCCCATTTCTCCTCTTGGGGAACGTTGCCCTGAACGATGCGCAGGTCGACATCCGGTGGCTGTGGTGCATCCGACTGGAGGCGAAGCGTGCCGACGGCCCACATCGTCACGATGCCGGCCAGCGGCATTAGCGAGATGATCAATCGTTGTCGCCCGACCGCCATGAGAGCCGCGCCGGGGAGTGCCGCTACGAACACGGTGAGAAAGCTTAGCCCATAACTTCCCACCCAGGCGGCGGGCTGGCGAAGGGCGGCGTAATCGACCAGAGCGTAGCCGGCGAGGTTCCACGGAAAACCTGTCAGAACGTGACCGCGCAACCACTCGGCCGCGGTCCAGGAGGTCGCGAACAGGAGGCAGGCCAGGAGACTGCCCATGGCTCCGCGCCGCGCGATTTCGACGAAGAGCACGGCGGCAATGGCCGGGAAAATCGCGAGACCTGCGGACAATCCCGCGACGGCCGGGGTCGCCAGCGCCCCGAAACGCTCGGGTTCGACGTAGAAACTTTCCGCGATCCACGAAATCCCGAAACCGAACTGGCCGAGACCAAACGCCCAGCCGACGAGAAAAGCACGCCCGAAGGAGAGGTCGCGAAGACCGACAAACAACGCAGAATAGGCAACGGGAACAAGAAGGAGAATCGAGAAAGGCGGGAAGGTTAGAACGGTCAGCGGCCCGGCGGCGAAACCAAGCGTCATCCGCGAGAGCAGACGTTTGCGCAGAGCGAAGCAGTTCAGAATTGCCGGCTTCACGACTTGATCGGACGCCGCGCACTGATCCAGGGTGCGGCGAGCAAGAGCCCCACGCCACTGACGACAAACACATCGGCCATGTTGAAGGCAGGCCAATGCGTTGAGTTGATGTAGAAATCCAGGAAGTCCGTTACAGCCCGATACCGCACACGATCAATGACATTGCCCGAGGCTCCACCGATGATCGCTCCGTAAGCGAGCGTTTCAACCGCATTTTCGGCGCGAAACAGCATAACCCCCAGCCAGCCGCAGATGGCAAGAGCGAGAGCTATGAGGCTCCACCATGGTGCGCCGCCAAGTAATCCGAAAGTGACGCCATCATTGCGATAAAAGACAAGGTTAAAACCTGGAAACACGGCGATTCCAGTGCTTAAAGAGGCCGCATTCGCCACAACAATGGCTTTTGTGATCTGATCGATTACGAAAGCGGCAAGCGCCGCAAAAATGCCGATCACCGGAGATAGTTTATGCACTGGCATTGCGTCACCCCAACCAAACATCGAGAAAAAGCATCAAAACGAGCCCGACGGCCAAGCCGAGCGTTGCCTTGTTCTGATGGCCGCTGCGATGGGTTTCGGGGATGATTTCGTGGCTGATGACATAAAGCATGGCGCCTGCGGCAAAGGCCAAGCCCCATGGCAGCAGCGGTTCCGACAGTGTGATGATGCCGGCCCCGAGCAAACCGCCAATCGGCTCGACCATTCCCGTTAGCGCGGCGATGCCCCAGGCGCGCAGCTTCGGATATCCTTCGCCCAACAGGGATACCGCAACGGCCAGCCCTTCAGGCGCATTCTGAAGCCCGATGCCGATGGCGAGTGGCAGACCGCCTTCCATACCTCCGGAACCGAAGCCAACTCCGACCGCGAGGCCTTCCGGGAAGTTGTGGATCGTGATTGCGATGATGAACAGCCAGACCCGCCGTAAGGACGCCGCTTCGGGCCCTTCGCGTCCCGTTCTGAAATGCTCGTGCGGCAGCCTTTCATTCATCAATGCAACGGCCCCCATGCCCAAAAGGATCGAGACGCAAACGATGGCCGCAGGCATCGCGCCGTTCTCGAACATCGGCTCCGCCGCATCCAACGCCGGGATGATCAGAGAAAAGAACGAGGCTGAGAGCATGACGCCGGCAGCGAAGCCGAGCGACAGATCGCGCGTCGCCCGCGACGGGATGCGCCCGAACAGCACGGGAATTGCTCCGACTGCCGTGAGCGATCCGGCGGCAAGGCTTCCGAGAAAGCCGAGCATTATCGGAGACAGGTTTTCCATAAGCGGGCCAGATTATCCTTCGGCGTAGCTTGAAAAGACTTCGGTCGACCCGTCCTCGCGGATGAGGAAGACATCATAAGCTTCACGGTTTTCTTCCGGCCCCATGCCGGGCGAGCCATAGGGCATTCCCGGAACGGCGAGGCCGACGGCGTCCGGGCGTTCCTCAAGAAGGCGGCGGATATCAGCGGCCGGGACATGGCCTTCAATCACGTAGCCCTCTATGAGCGCGGTATGGCAGGAGACCATGCGCTGCGGCACGCCGTTGTCGAGCTTGAAACGAACCAGCGACCCGCCAAACATGTTCTCGCCCGTCGGCGCGAATCCGTTTTCCTCGAGATGGTTCATCCAGGACAGGCAGCAGCCGCATCCGTTGGTCTTGCGGACGTCTATCGCTGTTGCCTCTGCGAGGGCCTGGGCCGCCGGGAACAGGGCGAGCGCGATGGTCAGAGCTTGGGTCATGCGTTTCATGGGTCAGAGCCTTTCGGTTGTCGTCTGGGCAATTTCGCTGTCAAGGTTTTCAGTCAGAAGCGCGCGCGCCTCGGTCAGACGCAACAGCGCGGCGGTATCATCCACCTCGTTCTCTGCGGCTTCGGCGAGCCTGTCGTCAGAGAGAGGGTCAGTCGGACGCCCATCTACGAGGACTTCGTAGTGCAGGTTGGGACCTGTCGCTGTGCCGGTTGCGCCAACGCGGCCGATCACATCTCCCGCCGCCACGCGTTGGCCCTGTGTTAGGCCCTCCGACACGGCGCTGAGATGCGCGTAGCGCGTCATGGTCTCGGAGCCATGGGAGATTTCGACCACGCGTCCATAACCGCCTCGCCAGCCGATGAAGCTGACCCGGCCCGGTGCCGTCGTCCGTACCGGCGTCCCGCTTGCCGCGGCAAAATCGACGCCGGTGTGCATCCGGACGTTTCCGTAGACAGGATGTGTGCGGCGCCCGAACACCGAGCTGAGGCGCGCGCCCTCGACTGGCTGTGCAAAGACGCGAAGCACCTCGCCATCGACGTAGATCGTCGCCTGACCGCTGCCGTCGTCCGGCCAAACGATCTCGTAAAGCGAATCGCCGATTTCCAGTGCGGCGAAGGCGAGGTCCGGCTGTCCGATCTTGTCATCGCCGACGCGCGTCTCGCGCCAGAGAAGCCTTAGTGTCTCGCCTCCAGCCATCTCACGGCGGAAATCCACGGTTCCACCCAGCATTTGCGCAAGGTCCACGGCAAATCGGGCGGGGATGCCGGCATTGTCGAGTGCCGCGAAGATCGAGGTGTCGATCACGGCCTCCCCAGCAAGGGTTACGATCTCCGGATCCGGCGCCACGACCTGCGTGGACACCTGCTCGCCAAAAAGCACCTCGATCCGCACCCCGTCCTCGACGGCGAGCGAGACGGTGCGGGGGCTGCCATCCATAGTCGAAACAACAGTGACCGAATTCCCCGGCCGCAACCGTCGCAGATCGTATTCCGCGCCAAGTGCAAGGGCGACTTCCGCCCTGTCGGCTCCCGCAAGACCGGCTTCGGAAAGCAAGGAGTCGAGCGTTTCACCAGAAGAGATGTCGCGAGACCAAGTCAACAGGGGCGGTTCGATGGCCTGCATCGGCCTGTCAACAACAGCGGCCTGCAGCAGGGGCAAGGGGCCGAAGCCGGGTGTATCTTCCACCCACGCCGTAGCTGGCAGCGACAACGGAATATCCAGGCTCCGGGGAGCTTCAGGACGCTGGGGCATCCAGCTACCTGCCTGGGCAAGTTCTGGCGGCACGGGTTCTTTCGACAGAACATCGAAGAATGCGATAGCCGCCCCCGAAACGGTCCCCGCAAGCGCGACACCTGCCGCAAAAGTTCTGAGCCTCATGTCGCTCCCTCCGTTTCTTCTTCCAACGCGCGGCGGATCTTCGGTACCGCGAATTCCCTCGGTTCATGATAGTCAATCATGGTGACGAACCGTCCAGCGGCACCGAACAGGAAGACGCTGGCCGTGTGGTTCATCGTGTAGTCGCCGCCTTCCGTGGGCACCCGCTCGTAGGCAGCGCGGAAGCCGTCCGCGATGCGCGCAATCTGCCCCTCCGGTCCCGTCCAGCCGCGGATCGCTGGGTGGAAATAACTGACATATTCTGCCATCGCCTCGACGGTATCGCGCTCGGGATCGACCGTGATGAAAACCACGTTCAACTGTTTGGCTTCGTCTCCTAAATCGTCGAGCCAACCTGAAATGTCCGAGAGCGTGGTCGGGCAGACATCGGGGCAGTAAGTGAAACCGAAGAACGCCATCGTCGGTCGCCCGATCAGGGTTTCCGGCCCGACCTCGTTGCCTTCATGGTCAGTCAGGCGGAAATCCATCTCGGTCAGAGCCATAGGCCGCTGCTCGATAGGTTCGGGCGCACCGGGTCCGTCGACCCGCCACCAACCGACGAAGAGCGTCAAGGCAATTGCACCGGCACCGGCCGCGCCGTATCCTGCGATCGTCCTTCGTCGCATTAGTCTTCCGGTCCGCGTGCGGCGATGCCAAGGATCGGCACCTCGACTGTCACCTCGCCCCCGTCGACAAAAAGTAGGGTCAGCGGAAAGGTTTCCCCTTCCGTCATGGGTTGTTGTAGCCGCATCAACATCGCGTGGAGGCCGCCCGGCTCAAGCGCGACGCTCTCGCCCGGGGCGATCGCGATCTCACCTGCCGCGCTCATGGAACTCACACCTTCGGCATTGGTCTTCGTCTCGTGGATCTCGGGCATCATCGCGAGGGGTGTTGAAAGACCAATCAGCGTCACCGGCTCGTCGCCAGTGTTGCGGATCGTCATGTAGGCGGCCCCGGGGCGGTTCATCCCTATGGAGGCGCGGGACCAGGCGCTTTCGACGACGACATCCACGGGTCCGGCCAGTGCGGGTACTGAGAGCCCTCCAAAGGTCAAGAGCGCGGCCAGTGTGCCCGTCATAATAATCTTTTTCATCGTTTTGGTCCTGCCTTTTCCATTCAGCTTTGCACGGCAGCAACTTCCGCGGCCACTAATCGACGCAGTTCTGCCTCCCCGAATGGATCGAGCGACTTGCCGTTTACAAAGAAAGTAGGAGTCTGGCGAACTCCCACGGTTTCGACGTCCGCACGATCCTGATTCAGGATCGCAACGACATCCGGTGCCAGCATTTGCGTGCGCGCGGCCTCTGCATCGAGTCCGGCAGTGGCGGCGATCTGGAGGATCAGACCGGGCTCAGGCGCGCCGTGCGACGCCCATCTCGGCTGATCCCGCAGAACGGCTTCGAGCACCGGCTCGTAAACGCCTTGCATGCGTGCTGCCTCGAGCACGCGGATCGCTTCCTCGGATGCCTCGCCATGAAACGCGGTGTAGCGGATAACGACGCGGACGGCATCTCCATGCTGTGCCATGATGTCCTTCACGATCGGATGGAAGGCGCGGCAAGCCTCGCAGGCCGGGTCAAAGAATTCGACAATCGTGACGGGCGCGTCGGCAGGTCCGAGGATGGGCGAGTAAGAGCGGATCATCGCGTCCGCGAGTTCCGGCGCAACGGTTTTTGCTTCGGCCGCGGGGCCGGGGCGAGTCGCGTACCAAGTGGCTCCGCCGAAACCGGCAACGCCGAGGGCGAGAACGGACAGGATTAAGCCGCGTCGATTCATGTTTGTGTTTCCTTCAATGAAAGTGCCGACAGGAACCCGATCAGTGCGAAGGCGACCAGCGCCATCAGCGGGATCGGAATGCCGAAGACCAATTGGTTATCATCGGTGCAAGAGGGGCCGGTGGCCGTGCAGGGCTGGATGCGTTCGGGGATCAGGCCCGCGTAGAGGCCCATGTGCCACAGGGCGACCACGCCACCACCAAGCGCCAGAGCGATGCCATAGCGCCCGACGCTGCCGTCTCGCCACCAAAGGCCGAGGCCGAGAATGATCGCGAGCGGGAACATGAAGGCGCGCTGGAACCAGCACAGCACGCAGGGTGTCTGCCCCATCACTTCGCCGATGAAAAGTACAGCAAGCGAGGCGACGAGGGCAACGATCCATGCCAGCCCGAGGGCGGTTTCTGCGGGTACGCGGTTCATGTCGGTCAGATCCTCTCTTCCAGATCGGCGAGAATCTCTTCAGCGGACGTGCCATAGGGCCATGAGTCTGCAAAGCCTGCCTCGGGGTCGAATAGAAACAGATGTGACGTGTGGCCCATTGTGTAGCCATCCGGAGCTGTAGCCTCTTCGATGCGTTCAAAGAAGATCGGAAACGTTTCGGATGTAGCGGCGATCTGTTCGGGCGTACCTGTCAGCCCGATGATGTTCGCATCGAACAGCGGAACGAATTCGGCGAGTGCCATGGGCGTGTCCCGTTCGGGGTCGATGGTTATGAAAATCGGCTGGACCCTCGCGGCATTGTCGCCCAGACCGTCCATCACCGCCGCGACCTCAGACAGTGTCGTCGGGCAGACATCGGGGCAGTTGCTGAAGCCGAAAAATACCAACATCCAACGCCCCGAAAAGTCTTCTTCCGTGCGAACCACACCTTGGTGGTCCGTCAATTCGAATGCAGCGACAAACGCTGGATCGTTGTCGGTTCGGGCGCGGTCAGCGCGATAGTCCGACCAGAGCAAAAGCCATACGAAGGCAAGCGACGCGACGCCTGCCAAAACCCAAAGAAATTTCTGTGCCGATGTAAGGGACAAACCTGCGCGCCTGATTTTGGTTCTTGATTATTGTCGCGTTTACATCCTCTAGCTACTAGAGGTTCAAGCGCGAAATCACGTTGTGGCTTAAACTCACGCGTCTGTGAATCCGGCACTTGTCTATTGGGGCGGCAAAACCTACAAAGACTGTAACTTTTTCATGGAGGCGAAGATGCTCACGATCGGCACTCTGTCAAAGAAGACCGGCACAAAGGTGCAGACCATTCGGTACTACGAGCAGATCGGGCTCATGCCCGAACCTGGCCGGACTGAAGGCGGACAGAGGCGCTATGACAACGCACAGCTCGACCGACTGTCCTTCATCCGCCATTCGCGACAACTCGGCTTCTCGCTTGATGCGATCCGCGAGCTGCTCGACCTCAGCGACCAGCCCAATCGGCCCTGCGAAGAAGCCGACGCGATTGCGCGTCGCCAGCTAAAGCAGGTGGAGCAGCGCATGGCCCGTCTGAAGGCGCTGCGCACCGAACTGAAACGCATGGTTCACGAATGCAGCGGTGGACGTACTGCCGATTGCAAGGTGCTTGAGGTGTTGCGGGATCATTCCGAATGTTTGACCGAACATGACGAGATCGGCGCCTGAGATGCCTGCCGCGCTTGCATACCCGCTTGCGGCCTTGGCCGAGATCGCCGGGTGTTTCGCGATCTGGAGCTGGTGGCGCCTCGGCGCATCCGCGGCTTGGCTCGTACCCGGTATTGTAGCCTTGGTGGTATTCGGGTGGCTTCTGGCGCAAGTCGAAACGGTTGCTGCGGGCCGCGCCTTTGCCGCCTATGGCGGAGTCTACATTGCGGCTTCGGTACTGTGGATGTGGCTTGCAGAGGGTCACAGACCGGACAGGTGGGATGCGCTTGGCACAGCCGTTTGCTTGCTCGGCGCAGCTATAATACTGGCCGCGCCACGAACCAATTGAACTTTATGGTTTGAACTTGAAACCGTCTCAAATCGCGATCTCATCGCCCCATAAAAAGGGCTATGCTCTGCATTGGTTGGGGCGCCTGCCTGAAAGCTCCCGACGGTCGTACGTGGAACTGACCATCAATAATCAATCCGGAACCCTGATCTGCCAGAGAGGTTGAAAGATCATAGTTCACAAATTGGAATGGGAAGTATGGCGGCAGAAAAACGAGCAGAAAGACGCACACTTTGGATCGTTCTCGGTCTCAATATCAGTCTTGCTGCGGCCTTTTTCGCAACTGGGACCTTCGGGGATTCCAGTGCCCTGATCGCCAACGGGCTCGACAACCTTTCAGACAGCTTGGTCTACGCAATCAGTCTGTTTGCATTGTCGCGGTCTGCGAAATGGAAACGTGGCGCGGCGAATGTCTCGGGCGGCCTGCTGATCGTGTTCGCCATCGGGATCCTTTATGATGCTTGGCGCCGCTATGTCGGTGGGTCGGATCCCCTTGGCACCGTTATGATCGTCATGGCGCTGATCGCGGCGGCCATCAACTCAGTTTGTGTCTGGTTGCTCGCTCGGCTCAAAGATCCGGACGTCAACATCCGCGCGGCCAATACTTTCAGCTGGAACGACTTTGCGGCAAACCTCGGAATCGTAGTCGCAGGTGGCCTCGTTGCCTGGCTGGGAACGAACTGGCCCGACCTAGTCGTCGGTGTGATTATCGCCGGGATCGCGGCCTGGGGCGGTGTCAATATCCTACGCGACGCACACGGTGAACACCACAAAGCAGTTCACACGGACAAGTAGTTGCGAGAGATCGTTTCTAAAAGAAGGGGTTGAAGCTACAGTAACTATAGAGACTAGTCTGTTCCAAGACGATTCGAGGAGCGACTCCGTTGCAGATAACCAACCCCCTACTTGCACCCACCAAACTACTGGATTTTGATGCCGCGCCTCTTGCGCATCTAATAGAGAGCCGCAGCTGGCGCGACTTATCCGAATACGATCGGATCGGAGCTGCCTATGATTTCGTTCGAAATGAAATTGCGTTCGGATACAATCGAGCTGACGACATCCCCGCATCCGAGGTACTTTCCGACGGCTACGGGCAGTGCAATACGAAAGGCACGCTCTTAATGGCGCTGCTGCGTGGTGTTGGCGTTCGTTGCCGGTTGCATGGGTTTACGATCCACAAAGGCTTGCAGCGCGGTGTTGTCCCAGAGTTGGTGTATCCGCTTGCTCCAGAGGAAATTCTCCACTCGTGGGTAGAGATCGAATTTCAAGGGGCCTGGATCAACCTTGAAGGCTTCATCCTGGATGACGCTTTCTTCGAAGTCCTGCAAAGATCGTTCTCGGACACGGACAGTCTCTGCGGTTATGGCGCGGGCACGGATTGCCTTGGCGCGCCTCCCGTCGCCTGGAACGGAGAAGATACCTACATTCAGAAAACCGGCATCGTGCAAGATTTCGGCGTGTACGATACGCCCGACGCCTTCTATTTGTCCCATGAGCAATCCTTTGGAAGGCTGCGTGGTGCCCTTTACCGTCATATAATACGCCACTGGATGAATGCGCGCGTACGTGGTTTCCGCAGCGGCCGCCTGAAGACTGACCGACGCGCGACACACGCGCATGAGGAGCCTGCCAATGCCGCATGATCACGGGCACGCGAATATCGATCCGAATTCTGGGGATCGACGGGTTGCGATCGCGATCTGGGCGAATGGGCTACTTACTGTTGCGCAAATCGTCGGGGGCATATTGTCGGGCAGTCTAGCACTTATCGCCGATGCGCTGCACAACTTTTCCGATATGGCCTCGCTTGTCATTGCCTTCGCCGCGCGCAAGATCGCGCGCCGCCCGGCCGATGAGCGCATGACTTTCGGCTATGGCCGGGTCGAAATCGTCGCTGCCCTGATCAACTACACCACCCTGATCGTGATCGGCTTCTACCTGATCTACGAAGGTGGCATGCGCATGATTGATCCACCCGAAGTCATGGGGTGGACCGTCGTCATTCTCGGTGGAATTGCGCTTGTGGTCGACACGCTGACCGCAATGCTGACCTATTCGATGCAGAAGGGGAGCGTGAACATCCGCGCGCTGTTTCTCCACAACCTTTCGGACGCGTTGGCTTCAGTGGCCGTCATAGTCGGCGGGACGCTCATTATACTTTATGATATGCGTTGGGTGGATCCGGCCATCACCATCGGCATCGCGCTCTACATCCTGTATCTGTCCTTCACCGAAATAGGGGCCCCAATTCGAACCCTGATGCTTGGGAGCCCACCAGATATTGATGGAAATGACGTGGTCAGAGCGATCCAGATTGTCGATGGCGTTGTGGACGTGCATCATGTCCACCTGTGGCAAATGCAGGAGAACGCTGCGGCATTGGACTGCCATATTGTTGTCGAACGCGACCGGATGGGTGAGGCCGACAAAATTAAAGAAAACGTCAAATCGGTGCTGCATGAACGTTTCTCAATCGAGCATTCCACGCTTGAATTCGAAGCGACCGACAATGCGCATCAGGAGGCGCAGGTGTTCGGACACCGCTCATGACGATTGCCCAAGGCATACTAGTGGTCGTAGGCCTGCTGTCCGGTCTGGTTTTGATTGGTGCGCTCCTTTGGTCGATCGTCCGCCCGTCCAAGCGCATCTGGCCTCCAAACAGAGAGCATTCAGTCATACCAATCATTGCATGGGGCCTCACATTGGCCGTGTTTGGGGCGGTGATCGGTTTGGGCATCGTGGATTGGAAATCCGCTTCTATGCCCAACGCGCTCCGTTGGGCAGTCGGGCCGTTCTTGATCGCAATCGGAAATCTGATCGCCTGGTGGGGGGCATTCATCATTGGACTGAAAGCCACCAGTGGGGTGAGAGACGAGCTGATCACTTCGGGTCTCTACCGTTTCTCTCGGAATCCGCAGTATCTTGCCGACATGGCCATCCTAATAGGTTTGGGTCTTCTCTTCGCCTCACCTTGGGTTTGGCCTGTCGTCATCGTTGGAGTTGCCGCGCTGGCCCTTGCCCCGCTCGCAGAAGAGCCATGGCTGTGCGAACAATACGGCACCAAGTATCGCAACTATTGCGCTGAAACACGTAGATATCTCTAGTCTCGCCGCCTCACGAGAACGTCATCAATTTTCGGTTGAAGCTCTAGCAGCTAGAGGTCGTATCCGTTCATCAACAAAAGGGCGAGGCAAAGTATATTACTGATTCAAAGAAAACACGGTGCCAGTTCGTCTCGACAACTATGATCGGACTTCTGGGAACACCTTCCCTTCTCCGTGCTCAGGAGCAGGAGCCCTCGGCGGTACGCAGAAATATTTCTGTCCTTCAGTGCGGATCCCTGGCAAGACCACTTCGATAACCTTCAGCACGGTGCAATTATGTGCGACATTGACTCGCGTGCAGTCCAGTACTGGTCGGAAGACGAAAGTGTTTACAAACTCTACCCTTCAAGTGTCCCCGCCTCGGAAGAGCTGACCCGCCGAGGATATACAGAGGTTATAAGGAAGGTGGAGAGGCCCAGTTGGCGGCCCACTCCATCAATGAAAGAGCGCAACCCCGAATGGCCTGACTATTGGCCGCCGGGTCCTGACAACCCGCTTGGAACCCACGTGCTTTATTTGTCGTGGCTGTATTACCGGGTGCACGGGACCGGGGACACACGCAAGATCGGGCGCCAGTCATCAAACGGTTGTGTCGCGTAGCCTTTAATTGGGCTCTGCCTCAATCTGTGTGGCGGAACGGTAGCATTCTCGCCCGCAACAATTCTGGACCGGCTCGGCCGTACATGGCGCGCTTGAGGGTTTTCAGGCGGTTGATCTGACCTTCCGCCTGGCCGTTGTTACAGGGCATCTCGATCGCCTTTTTGACCACATTGAAGTCCCGGTTCAAGGTGCGGGCGAAGCGCACAATGGGCGTCAGGCCGGTTTCGATGGCGTCGTCGATCCATGCAGGGAGCGGACCCGCTTGGCGGCCACGCATGATACCGTTGAAACGCATGGCGAGGCTGCGCATCGTTGTGAAGGCGGGAGAACCGGCTTTGAGCGTGTCGACTTTCCGCGCCTGATCCGAGGTGAGCTTTCCGCTGGGTTTGATGCACAGCGCGGCCGCAATGACCGGAGAGATCGCATGCCCCGTTTCCGGGCCCCGGACCGGCTCCAGGATCTGGTGCTCCACGGCGGGGCCCTTCGTTTGCTTTTCGGCTCTGCGCCCGCCCGCCCCCAGCCGCTTTTAATGCGACTGACTCCCCTCGTAACCACGCTCTTGGATCATACGGTACAGGGCGCTGCCTGTTCGAATGCCGTCCTTCCAGCTTTGGCTCAGGAATTCTTCAAAGTACCACGGCGAAGTCGGTTTCAAAGCGGCCTGTTTGCGGTCCGGTGGCGTCTCGAACTGCAGCCATTTCGCGATGCTGCGGCGCGGGAACCCTGTTCGTCGCCCGATCTCGCTACAGTTAAGCCCCTGATTTCGGAGCGCATGGATGGTGGTGAAAATCTCTTCCCGAGATGTCCTGTGCGCAAGGCGTGACTTCAGAAGGCTGCCGGCTGCGGTGATATTGTCGGCGTCGGCCAGCAGCGCTCTGCCGGTCTCAGGGCCGTGGAGGTTCATTTGCTCCTCAATGGCCTGCCGCAGGTTTTGCACGATATGGAACCGATCAGCGACCTGCTTCGCCTGCGGTGCCCCTTGCCGTGCAGTCTAGGCGTAGAGACCACACCGATCTCTGCTAATCACTTTCACCTCGGGGTGTCGCTTGAGCCAGTTGGTGCAGGTGACGACATCTCGATCCTCAAGAATGTCGATCACCACGCGACGCTCCAGATCCACAATGATCGTGCCGTAGGTTTGCGACTTCCGCCAGCTCCAGTCGTCAATCCCGATGACCGTCGGCGGCTTGGCGGTGCCCTGAGCACGCTTTTTCAACTGCCTGAGCACCGTGTAATCGCTGACCCCAAGGCCCAAACGGTGCAAGAGCCGTTCGGCAGGCCGTCCGCCGGTTGCATGCCCAAGATGACTGACAATCTCCCCGACACGCGAAGTGCTACGTGCAAACGGATGCGCAATCGAGGTGAGTTGGTCTGCGAAAGTCCGGCGTGGGCAAGCGGGTGCCAAACATCGCCAACGGCAAATCGCGAGATCAACCGTTACCTCCTCTCCATGGGCGGGATAATCCTGCAACCGCCGACGCCGCCAGCCGTGACGTCGGCGTGAATGCAATCCACAGTCTGGGCAGATGCCGCTTGGTGTCAGACTGCCCGATACGATCCACCCGCCGAAATCACTTCGCTCAACGCATTGAACCGAAACTTCGGCCCCGGGCGACCAATGCTTCTTCGAGCTCACAACCATCCCTCCTGAATTTTCCTGTTTCAGGATAGTTGCGCCACACAAAGTGAGGCAGAGCCCAATTAAGGGCTACGCGACGCCAGCGCATCGGCGGGCAGATTGGGGTTGCGCGCCTTGCCGTCAGGCTGGTCAGAGACCGCCTCTGCCCGAGCCTGAGCCATTTCTGCCTCTGTGCGATGACGGATAAAGACAGGTTTTCCGCGCCAGTTGACGGTCAATTGCGTTCCAGGCGCGAGATCGGAAATGTCGACAGTGATCTGTGCCAAGGCGCGGACATCGGCGGAAGGGTTCATCTGGTTCACCAGTGGCCAGAGCGCGGCCCCTGCGGCCACGACCCCCGCCCCGGCCGTTGCGTAATACAGGAAATCCCTGCGCGCGGTATCCTCTGACGCTTCCATCACGGGACATGTGTCCATGTCTCCCGCGCGGGAAGGTCAACACGCGAGATGTAACGTTTTGTCAGTGCACCTCTCTACGGATCAACAAACAAGCCGTGTCGGCGCGTCAATGGTGCGGGGCTGCGCCTTTTGCCATCATGAGGTGGTGCTCCTGGTGATGCGCCCCGATGGTCATCAGGCCAAAGAAACCAAGTCCCTGAATCTGAGCGGCATCGCCATCGACACTGAGCGCCACGCCATCTTCGAGTTCCTCCGTGACAACGTCCCAGCCGGTTTCAGCCGCAAGAAAGGGCGCATGGGCGGGCACCATGGCGCGGATGGCTTCGAGAACACGGGGGGTGCCCCGAATCTCGAACCGGGCCCCTTCCGGCCGCAGGGTGCGGGTGACCACGGCCTCTTGGGTCAGAAGATCCATATCGACCAGATGGCGGCGCAATCCGTCGATATCGACCCGCTCCCAATCTGTCTCGGGATCGGCCTGCAGGATCGCAACGATCTCCGCCAGGGCGGCAAAGGCCGATTGCCCGGTTTCCTGCGGTCCACCCATGTCATGGCCAGTCGCGGAATGGGCGTGCTGAGCGGCCACGGGTGCGGCCATCAGTATGGCAAGGAGGAGGGAAATGAGACGCATGGACGGGTCCTTCAATGGGATGCTGTCATGTTTACGCTAGCAGGGGCGGGCGTATCGCAATATGATTGCAATCATATGTTGCCAGCCCCCTATGATCTTATCCCGAGTTCAGCCCTGCGCCCTTTTTCCGGCGCGGTTGGCGACATCATGTTTCACCAAGGCGGTCCCACCCACGGTCTCTATGTCGTGCAAACCGGGCGCGTGTATCTCGAGCGGGTCGGCCCAGATGGCGAGCGGTTCATCATTCACCGTGCCCAAGCCGGAACAAGCTTTGCCGAAGCTTCCGTGTTTTCAGAGGTCTATCATTGCGATGCTGTTTTCGTTCAGGCAGGGACGCTGATCCGGATCGAAAAGGATGCCGTTTTGGACGCCTTCGCCGACCCTGAGTTTGCGCGCGCTTTTGGTCGCCAGGCGGCTCAGCAGATACAGGCACAAAGACAGATGCTTGAGATCGTGGGTATCCGGCGTGCAGAAGACCGGGTGTTGGCGGGGTTGGTCGCGGGCCTGCTCGACGGCTCCGTGATCGAGTTCGCCGCCCGATTACAGCTGAGCCATGAGGCGACCTACAGGGCCTTGCGAAAGCTTGTGCAGGACGGGCGGGTCAAAAACCCCGCCCGCGGGATTTATCAGCTGCGCCCATGACCCGATCAGCTGTGGCTCGCGAAGACCGAGGTCACCCCGTCGGAGCCGACAAGCAAGGTATCAAAAGTGTCACCAGCCCCGGGACCGCCCATGCCGGGCGAACTCATCGGCATGCCGGGAACCGTCAACCCGCGCGCCACCGGTTGTTCTGCCAGCAGCCGCGTGATGTCCGCGGCAGGCACGTGGCCCTCGATAAAATAGTCACTTATGATCGCCGTGTGACATCCAGCAAGTTCCGGAGCGATTTGTAGCCGGTCTTTGAACGCATAAAGCGCATCCTGATCGACATCCTGCGCCTCGACCGTGAAGCCCGCTTGCCGGACATGATCGACCCAGGCGGTACAGCACCCGCAGGTGGGGGTTTTCAGGACTTTAATGACCGGTTCTGTGTTGGCCAGTGCTCGCAGGGGGAGTGTGGCAGCCGCTCCGGCCAGCAAAAATGTGCGTCTTTTCATCATGTGTTCCTTTTTGAAGTATCCGAGACCGTAGAACTGTGTGTTTGAGAGTCCAGAGGCTGTTCCTGCTCTGTCGGCGAGAGGGCGGGTGCATCCAGGGCGTGCCCGCTTGCCGGCCCGCGAAGGGGCTGGATCAACATCTTGTCGACCCAGAGGTCGCGCGTCGTGCGAAACTGCTCGATGCCGATCGTCATTCCCTCGTGGCCCTTCGCGGGCTGGGCAACGTAAGTACCCATGAGGCGGTCCCACCACGGCAGGTTGAAGCCGTAGTTTGAGTTGGTTTCGCGCGGATCGACAGAATGATGCACGCGGTGCATGTCGGGTGTGACGACGATCCATCTGAGCCACCGGTCGACTGGTCTCGGCAGGTTGATGTTGGCATGGTTGAAGAGTGCCGTGGCGTTGAGGATGATCTCGAACAACAAAACCGCGACGGCGGGCGGACCAAGCGCTGCGACCAAGCTTAGCTTGATCGCCATCGAGATAAGGATCTCAATCGGGTGAAAGCGCAATCCCGTTGTGGCGTCGAACTCGAGGTCCGCGTGGTGCATCCGGTGCAGACGCCACAACGTAGGGACGGCATGGAACATGACGTGTTGCAAATAGATGGCCAGATCGAGAAGCAGCATGGACAGGACAACGGCCAACCAATACGGCGCGCCGATAGTGTTGAATAAACCCCAACCCCGCTCCTCGCCCATGACCGCCAGACCAACGGCCAGGATTGGGAAAGACAACCGCAGGATCGCCGTATCGATCACGACAAGAGCCAGATTGTTCGACCAACGGATGACACGCGGAATGTCACGCCGCCGACGCGGGGCGGCGAGTTCCCAAAGCGCCATGGCGGCCAGCACACTCAAAAACGCCGTCAGACGAATCTCCGGCTCTGCGGCAAGTATCGTGTCCATCACAGTCTATGGCCCTTCTGTGTTAGGGCTTGGGTGCGGATGCGCATCTCGCACATCAGTCTTTTCTTGCGCAGCCTTTGCAGCCGCTATCTGGACTATATCAACATCCAGCGCGTGGCGCTCGTCGAGACACTCGGTTTCGAGCTGCAGCGTGACCATGTGAAACCCATGCTGCTCCGTCAGCCGTCGATAGGCCCTGTTCAGCAAGTGCGCGGCCTCGGCGGGTGCCCTATGGCGGATATGGGCGGAAAACGCGTGTTTGCCGCTGGTCAGCGTCCAAGCATGCACGTGGTGAACATCCACAACCCCGTCCTGGTGGTTCAGATCCGCCATCACAGCGTCGAGATCCGTTCCCTCGGGCGTGCCTTCCATGAGAATGTGGACCGCTTCTTTGATTACGCCGACGGAGGCCCAGAGGAGAACCACCCCGAACGCCATGCCGAGGATCGGGTCGATCGCGAGAAAGCCGGTGAACTCGATCACGAGAGCGGTCACGATGATCAGGAGGCTGCCGACAAAGGTCTGGATGATGTGCCAGAGCGCGCCGCGGGCATTCAGATCGTCTTTGCTCGATTGCCACATCAGCCCCAGCGAGATGACCTCTGTGACCAGGCCACCGAAGGCGACCCAAAGCATTGGGCCCGTGGCCAGGTGGATCGGATTTCCGAGCCGAATCGCGCCCATCCAGATCACCAGAAGCGCCATGCCGAGAAGAAAGCTGCCATTCACCAGCGCGCCGATGATCTCGGCGCGGTACCATCCGAAACTGCGCGCCGAATCCGCTGGACGGCGCGCAATCCGCTTCGCGATGATGGCCACGAGAACACCGCCAACCGCCGACAGGGTGTGAAACGCATCCGACAGGACGGCGATCGAGCCGGTCCAGAGCCCGACGGCGAGTTCAATCATGAAATAGACGCCGGTGAGCCAGGCAGAAATCACAAGGGCCTTGCCGGAACTCGGCATGTGTCCAGCGTGAGAATGATTGGCCATATCAGCTCTCCTCCCGTTGCGTACCGGTCTTTCGCGTCGCGGCAAAGAGAACCGACAGGCCCGTAAAGCCACCGAGCGCAAGCGCGGTCCATGTGGCGGTGCGGGCATCTCCGTTCATCGCCTGGCTGCCCATGTGAGCGAGCAAAAAACTTGCGGGAATAATCCCGGCCATCGTGGCCAGCGCGAACCTCCAAAGATGCAGCTTGCTCAGACCTGCGGCGTAACTGATCATATCGAAGGACAGAAACGGCAGCAGGCGACTGCCGAAGACCAGGAAGGTCAGAGTGTTCTGGGACCCGAACAGGCCTGCGTTAATCTTCTGACCGAGATGACGCTCAACGAAGGGACGACCCAGGCCGCGGGCCAGACCAAAGGCGGCAAGCGCACCGAGTTCCGCACCTAGAACGACGAAGAGCGTCCCGTACGTGTGTCCATAAGCCGCTCCGGCGGCGAGTGCGATCGGCGCCGAGGGCAGGGGGCTTGCCACGATAGCGATTGTCATAAGCGCCACGATGACAATTGGTCCGGCAAGACCTGCCGCCTCGATCCAGCGGTCAATTTCCGCGCGATCCGGCAGGCGAATGTCAACGCCAAGGACGTCCGGGAAGGCCAATGCGACGACTCCCATCAGGAACACCGCAATAAGAAGAACGCGCATCATCATGGATCAAAACACGGCATAGAGCAGAACGAAGAACGTCGCAGCCAAAAGGTCAAAGGCCACGCAGAATGGAATATACCAGTTCGGAATCCGGGCGAGACGATAAGAATTGTGGTGTGACATGTCCCAAAGGGCGTGCAGGGCCAAGCCCAAGGGGAGGAAGGCCCAATGCCATATCAGCCCCAGGAAGGCTGCCGAGCCGAACAAAAGGGCCACGGCGAGCTCTGCCCAGAACACGCGCGCTCTGCCGTCCGCGGCGCCAAAGCCGATATAGGCACCGCCAATCAAAGCAAGCGTGATCGAAGCAAGAGCTATCGAGCTCTTTTCATCCAAAAACAAGTGAGCCGGCATTGAGAGCAAGACAATCAACACGCCAACCCATACGGGAAATTTCAAGATATCCCCGTGTCGATGGTGCGATAAGTGATCGCCTGTCTTTTTGAAAATCTGTGCCATGGCTTGGTACCTAGGGATTCCAGCAACTGGAAGGTCAAGGGTTATTCATCCACGCGCGCAACGCGGCGCTCACTCAACCGTTCCACGGGGAGGTCAAAGGACCGATATCAGGACGCATTTGACGCTGACGCCCGGTTCATGTCCGACGCGCGTGGCGATTTTCAGTCATCTTTCGCCTTCTGCCAGACTTGCTGGCAGGCTGAGTAAAGAAACGTCGCTGACCAGGTCAGCAACATGAAGCCCAAAAGCGATTGCAGCATCAGCAACAGTCGAAAGGGCCCGACCACCTCTATGGACGAATAGCCAAGGGTCGAGAACGAGATGCCCGTAACATAGAGAACATCCTGAAACATCGGCGGGCTGTTGCTGAACGATTGCGGCAGAACGCTTGCCACCACCATCGTGTTGAACACGGCGAGCGTCACAAGTTCCAATACGTGCAGCAACAGCAACGCGGAAAACGTCAGGATGATCCGAAAGCCGGAGCCATCCGACCGCTGCGGGGAAAACTTCAGAATGCCCGACAACGCATAATGATGGACAATTCCCATCAGGATCGCCGCGCATATTCCGACAAACATGGCCATCAACTCGGTCATACCCCCAAACCCGTCTTCCTATTCAAACAGGTCAATCTGACCATACATCAGGCTTTTTAGCACAACTGGACCGATTGATTCTTCACAGGTCAGGCCAACGCGGGGGGCAACCCGTTCAGGGCGACATCCACCGGAACGGTCGGCAAGTTCGATGCGATCCAGCCAGGCCCTTCGCCTGATCCCAACATCCCTTCCGAGATATCGGCGTAGCCCGAATAACCAGCTTGTCTTAACGCTCGAAGCAGCGATGCGGAGCGTCCGCCAGTGGCGCAGATCAGTCCAACGGTGCGATCACCGCTCAGTTCCTTCGCCCTGAACAATCGGTCCGGAAAACCGGACGCGTGCATGCTTATCGGCCATACACCAGCACCTACGCCGGTTTCTTGCCACTCTTCGCGCGTTCTGACATCGATGATCCGCGCCGTATCCGATAGAAGCGCGTCAAAGGCATTCTCTGCCGACCAGACAGATCGGCTCTGCGCCAGCAGCGGTGACGCCGTGACGGTCAGCACCGTCATATGAGCACCCAGAATGAAACGGCGCCGGTTCAAATCAAGAGCCATATTCGAAAACCTCATCCTTTGATCGGTTGCGATCCCAAAGGTCACATAACATGCCAGCAACGCTACCCGGGAGCACGACACGGTGCAGGCACAGATTTGTATCCATCTGTAGCAAGGGACTGACCTGATACAAATGGCTACAATTCTGCCCATGAAACACGATGCAACGATGATTTAGGAAAGACACCATGGGACCGCCACCTCATATCCTTATCGTGGATGACCACGCACAGATACGTGAAAGCGTCGCGCGCTTTCTGGAGAAGAACGGAATGCGCACGACCGTCGCCAGGGATGCCGTGGAGATGGATGCCAAGCTGGCCACCGGTCACTTCGACCTGCTCGTGCTCGATGTCATGATGCCGGGCGAGGACGGTTTGTCGGTTTGCCGCAGACTTGCGCCAGAAGGTGATCTTCCGATCATCATGCTAACGGCGCTTGGTGAGGAAACGGATCGGATCGTGGGGCTGGAAATCGGTGCGGACGATTATCTCGCCAAGCCATTCAATCCACGAGAACTGCTCGCCCGCATCAAGTCGGTTCTTCGGAGAAGCAACCGCGACGAACCCGTGGCCGGAACCCTGGCTGGGAGGAAGATTTGTTTTGCGCACTGGATACTGGATACCGACCGGCAGGTGCTGATTGACGAGGCCGCAACCGAAACGCCATTGACGACCTCCGAGTTCAAATTGCTGGCGGTCCTGCTGGAACGCGCGAGGATGGTGCTCAGCCGTGACCAGTTGCTTGACCTGACCGCTGGTCGGACGGCAGGCCCGATGGATCGCACCATCGACAATCAGATCAGCCGCCTCCGTCGCAAAATCGAGCCGGATGTATTGCGACCGAGTGTCATCAAGACTGTGCGGAACGGCGGATACTGCCTGGCTGCCGATGTCGAGGATGCGCCGTGATGCGCCGTGCGATGAGATCTCTGAGCGGCCAGTTGATCCTGCTTGTGGTCGCGGCACTTGTCGTGGCCCAGGCGATCAGCCTGTTCCTGTTCGCTGACGAGCGCAGCCTGGCCATCCGTGCTGCTTTGGGGTTCGAGGCTGCTGGACGCGCAGCGAATGTGGCGCGGTTGATCGAAGAGGCCCCGTTGGACCTGCAGAATTCCATCCTTCGCGCGGCAAATTCACCACTTATCCGGTTTGATCTGTCAGACGCTCCGAGTGTGGAACACACCAGTCATTCGCATGGCGACCTTGTTGAAGGGCGTATCCGTGCGCTAATGGACGATAGCTACAGCCGCGATATTCGCGTTGAACTGCACGAGATCGAGGGCGAATTGAGGCCCTTGCCCAATCTTTCTGACGAAATGACGGAAATGCATCTCGCGATGATGCGCGGAGAGTTGACAGCGGTTGAAATGAACCTGTCGATCGCCATTAAGGGAGCGCGTTGGCTGAATGTCGGAACGCGGTTCGAGCGTCCACCAATCCAATGGCCTTTCTATTCGATGCTGACCTTTGGAATTTCCGCCGGACTGCTTTTGGTGGCGATTTTCTGGTTTGTCATGACGCGCCTGACGCGTCCTTTGCGGCACCTGTCGAAGGCCTCGGACCATCTTGGCCGGGGCGAGGATGTGCCTGAATTGACCGTCGCAGGGCCGACCGAGGTCAGGGATCTGACCGTCGCCTTCAACCGCATGCAACGACGGCTGACCCGGTTTGTCAGTGATCGGACACGGATGCTCGCAGCGCTTGGTCACGATTTACGCTCGCCGTTGACTGCTATGCGTGTCCGCGCGGAGCTGGTTGACGAAGAAGAGACGCGGGACAGCCTCATCGCATCGGTCGAAGAGATGCAGAGTATGGTCGAAGCGACGCTCACCTTTGCACGGGGCCTTACCGGATCAGAAGGCTCCGAAGTGGTCGATCTGCGCAATTTTCTGGACAGCTTGTGCAGCGATATGGCGGCACACTGCACCTTTGCCCCGAGTGATGATGTTGCCGTGCGGCTTCGACCCAACGCGTTCCGAAGGGCACTGAGGAACTTGCTTGAGAACGCCGTTCGCTACGGTGGTGCCGCAAAAGTCAGCTGGGCGACCCACGGTTCGAACCTCGTACTCAACATCGATGACAATGGGCCCGGCATTCCCGTCGACCAGTTGGAAAAGGTCTTCGATCCCTTCTATCGCCTCGAGCAATCGAGGTCTCTGGAAACGGGCGGTTATGGGCTTGGGCTCTCAATCGCGAGGACAATCGTCCAATCCCATGGCGGCGATATCCAGCTGGTCAACCATAACAGCGCGGGTTTGCGCGCTGTTGTCACCATCCCACTGGATGAAAGCGAACTAATCGAAGGAGAAACAGATGAAACTGAAAACGCTCATTCCAACGTTGCTGGCCAGCTTGCCCGCCAGCATGGCGCGAGCTGATGGTCCAGGCTCCTGGACAGGTCACATATGGGGCGGAGGCTATGGCTTTATGGGCGGCTTCATGATGCTCGCCTTCTGGGGCGCCGTGATCGCATTGATCGTGTTTCTGGTACTCAGGCTGCGGGACAATGGCACCCGTCCCCCGGACTCGGACGCGCAGGAAGCGCTCCGGCGCCGCTTTGCGAATGGGGAAATCGACGAAGAAGAGTTCCGTCACCGCAAAGCAACGCTCGACGAATAGACCCCGCCGCGGACGCCAAAGCCGTCCGACGCGACGCCCACCGACACTGGATAGGAAAGAACGCCATGTTCCCGGAAATTGGTCACTTCGCACTGGCCCTCGCGCTGGCCCTCGCACTTGTTCAAAGCGTTCTGCCGATTGCAGGTGCATCGCGTGGAAACGCCGTCTGGATGAAATCCGCCCAGGCGACGGCAATAGGACAAGTGCTGTTTGTGGCCATAGCCTTCGCAGCGCTGATGCAGGCCTTCATCGCCAGCGACTTCACCGTCAGGAACGTCGTCGAGAATTCCCATTCGCTCAAGCCGATGCTCTACAAGGTGGCCGGGACCTGGGGCAGCCATGAGGGTTCGCTGCTGCTCTGGATCCTGATACTCGCGGTGTTCGGCGCGGGCGTCGCCTGGTTCGGATCGAACATCCCCGCCGAGACCAAGGCGCGCACCTTGTCGGTGCAGGCGTGGATCAGCGTCGGCTTCCTGTCCTTCCTGCTGCTGACGTCGAACCCCTTCGAGCGGGTGTTTCCGCCGCCGCTCGACGGCAATGACCTCAACCCGTTGCTTCAGGACATGGGTCTCGCCATGCACCCGCCGCTTTTGTATTTCGGGTATGTCGGCTACTCCATCGTATTTTCCTTTGCCGTTGCGGCTCTTCTGGAAGGGCGCGTCGATCCAGCCTGGGCCAGATGGGTCCGCCCGTGGACATTGGCCGCGTGGGTCAGCCTTACGGCAGGTATCGCTCTTGGATCTTGGTGGGCCTATTATGAACTGGGCTGGGGCGGCTGGTGGTTCTGGGACCCGGTCGAGAACGTGAGCTTCATGCCCTGGCTTCTGGGCACGGCGCTGCTGCATTCCGCCATCGTCACCGAAAAGCGCGACGCGTTCAAAAGCTGGACCATCCTGCTTGCCATCCTGACTTTCTCGCTTTCACTTCTCGGCACGTTCATTGTCCGATCCGGCCTGCTTACCTCCGTGCATGCCTTCGCCGTCGATCCAGAGCGCGGGCTTTACATTCTGGGTCTGCTGGCCGTGTCCATCGGTGGGTCGCTGGCGCTCTACGCCTGGCGGGCGCCCGAAATGGAGCCGGGTGGTCTGTTTCGCCCGATCAGCCGCGAAGCCGGGCTGCTCGTGAACAACCTCATTCTGGCCGCCGCTACGGGAACGGTCCTGTTCGGGACGCTTTATCCGCTGATCCTCGAAGCTGTCACCGGGGACAAGATCTCGGTGGGTCCACCTTTCTTCAACGCGGCCTTCATTCCGATGATGCTGGCGCTGGTCGTGTTCATGGGTCTTGGTCCATTCCTGTCGTGGAAGCGGGCTGATATCGCCGGTTTGCTCGATCGCATTCGGTTCGTGGCCGTGCTGGCGGTCATCGCAGCTTTGGCCGCATGGTATCTTCTGAACGGTGGGCCGATCATGGCCTATCTTGCCATCCTCGGTGCAGCGTGGCTGCTTTTTGCAACCCTACGGGAATGGGCGCTACGCATCCGCCTGTTCGAGGTTCCCCTTGCGGAGAGCGCGAGACGCGCGCGCAACCTCCCACGTGCGTCACACGGCATGACGCTTGCCCATGCCGGGGTCGCCGTTTTGATGATGGGGATGATCGGCTCGACCGGATGGAAAAGTGAGGAGATCGTCTTTGCCGGCCCCGGGACCGAAGTCACGATCGCCGGGTTCGACATCACCTTCGAAGGGGCCGCAAAGGTTCAAGGGCCGAACTACATCGCGGATCGCGGCACCCTTGTGGTGCGTCGGGATGGCGAACTGGTCACGAAGCTGTTCCCGGAACGGCGGTATTACCCGGTCGCGGAAAGTCAGACGACGGAGTCGGCCATCCGGTCCACATTGGCGGGTGATCTCTATACGTCGATTGCAACGCCGGCCTCCGATCAAGTGAACAACGCCGGAGCCTGGACCCTTCGGATCCTCTATGAACCGCTCGTCAACCTGATCTGGATCGGCTCGATCTTGCTGGTGATCGGTGGCTGTTTGTCCTTGTCGGATCGCCGTTTGAGGGTCGGGGCGCCGCGCCGCGCCAAACAGCCAGCCAGCGATGCTGTTCCTGCGGAGTAGGAGAGAAGATGAAACGTCTCACTGCCGGGCTGCCGTTTATTGCGGCGGTCATATTCGGGGGGTTTTTTCTCTGGGGGCTCAATCCCGACCGGGATCCCAATGAGATCCCTTCCGTCCTGATCTCGCAACCGGCCCCGGCGTTCGATCTCGATCCCGTGCCGGGGTTGGAGACACCCGGCCTGGCCCGAAGCGATCTTGTCGGCAACGAACGACCGGTCGTGGTCAATGTCTTTGCGTCCTGGTGCGTGCCCTGCCGCGCGGAACATGCCGTGTTGACACGCTTTGTCGAACGCGGGGGCATGCGGTTGTTCGGCATCAACTACAAAGACAAACCAGAGGATGCCGTGAAGTGGCTCAATGACCTCGGCAATCCCTACGAGCGGATCGGGTCCGACCTGTCGGGCCGCACCGGGATCGAATGGGGCCTGTCAGGCGTGCCGGAAACCTTCATCGTCGATGGCGGTGGTACCGTTTTGTTTCGCTATGTCGGGCCGGTCGTCGGTCCGGACGCCGTCGAACGGTTCACGCAAGCCCTGAAGCAAGCAGGCGCACTGCCAAATGGAGCAGCATTATGAGACAGTTGATTTTCGCGTTTTGCATCGGGCTCTTTCCCTTTGCCGCCAATGCGGTCGAACCGGACGAAATGCTGAGCGACCCGGTATTGGAACAGCGTGCGCGGGAGATTTCCAAGGATCTACGATGCGTCGTCTGTCAAAACCAGGACATCGACAGCTCGAACGCGGGTGTGGCGCGGGACTTGCGTCTGCTCGTACGCGAGCGACTGGTCACCGGAGACGCTGACACCGAGGTGATCGAATACATTCGGGCGCGGTACGGGGATTACGTGCTGCTGAAGCCGCCTCTGGAGCCTGCGACCTACGCGCTTTGGTTTGCGCCGATCGCTTTCGTCCTCATCGGGGTTTTCGTTGGTGGTGGGGTACTGATGAGTCGGCGAAAGCAAGAGGCATTTGAAGATTTGGGCTCGGAGGATGAAAACACCGTGTCCGAAATTCTCAGACGAAACGAAGCGGGGGATGCGTCATGATCTGGGGTATTTTCGGTCTTCTGACGCTGCTCGCAGTCGGAATTGTCCTCTACCCGCTGCTGCTGTCCAAATCGAACACTCTCACCAGAGGAGATGCGGTACCGGCGATCCTTGCCGATCAGATGCGGGAAATTCAACGAGACATGGACCGCGGTTTGATTTCTGAACAGGAAGCTCAAGCAGCCAGACTCGAAATCAAGAAACGGATCCTCGCGACGACCCGCAATTCGGGAGAAAAAACCGGATCATCCCGCAATGGCGGCAGAGTCACTCTCGTTGTCGCGGCGGTCCTCGCGCCGGTTATTGCCGCGGGCTACTATCTGACAATGGGATCGCCTGAGGTGCCTTCAATGGCCTTCGCTGCCCGTGCAGAGGAGCGCGCACAGACTGATGAAGTGATGGCGCTTGCAATACAACTTCGCGAAAGGCTTGTATCCGATCCGACCGGCGGCCCCAGCGAAGGGTGGATGCTGTTGGGCCAGACCTATCAGCGCATGGGCAGAACAGTTGATGCTGTCGAAGCATTTGAAGTTGTCGCCAAACGGGAGGATGCCACCTCCGCGACATTCTCTATGCTGGCGGAGGCTGTCGCGGTTGCCAATGATGGCGTTGTTATTCCACGGGCGAAATTGGCCATTGATCGCGCTTTGGAACTTGACCCATCCAATCCTGCGGCAACCTATTTCGAGTCTCTCTACCATCTTCAAAAAGAAGAGACGCGTAAGGCCTACGATCTGCTCGTTTCCCGGCTGAACCAGGAAAAGACGTTCGTGCCCTGGATGGAAACATACGTTTTGCAGATCAACCGGATTGCAGCGGCCGCCGACCTCCCGGTCGTCGATCTACCCAGCGGGCCGACATCACAACCCGGCCCGAGTGCGGCAGATGTTGCGGCGGCGTCAGAGATGAATGACGCGGACCGCGCGGAGTTCATCCGCTCGATGGTCTCGCGGCTGGCTGGGCGTCTTGAGGATGAACCGGAAGATCTGGATGGTTGGATGCGGCTGGCAAACGCCTATACCGTCCTTCAGGAGCAGGATCGCGCCATTGAGGCCTACCGTAAGGCTGAAGCGCTGTTGGAGCAGCAGCCCGCCAATGATCCTCGGCGTGCGGCGGTCCGCGCTGCGCTCGAGCGGCTCGGCGGCTGACTGCTGGTCGGTGTCCCGCCCGGGCAGATCACTCCTGTCCGGCAACCTTTGCGGAAACATCTCGACCGCTGGCTTGCGCCAAGGCGTCCATCACGTCTTCGGTCGTAAGCAATTCGGACAGCACAATGCCGTTTGGTGCCGACGGTCCATAGACGGCATTGAAAGGGATGCCATATCTGCCGAAACTCTCAAGGTAACGGGAAATGCGCGCGTCCGGGCGTGTCCAATCTGCCTGCATCGGCGTGACGCCTGGCGCGTCCAGCGTACTGCGGACCGGCTCCCGGTCGATGACAAGTGTCTTGTTCGCTTTGCAAGTCAGGCACCAGTCAGCTGTTACATCGACAAAGACGACCTCTCCTGCGGACACGCGTTTCGCTATGTCCGAACGGTCAAATGCGACCCAAGCCAACGCCGATTGCGACCCTGCACGGGCAGGCGCTGATTGCTGCAGGAGAGGACCCGCGGCAAGAGCCAGAACAAGACTGGCCGTGGCAATAGACCATCTGAATTGGGACTGCACATTCGGGAGGGACAAGATCAGAACGGCGAGACCGGAAGACGCCGCGACCGCGATGACGGAGGCCAGCCCGGCGACACCGTCGAGCACCCAGAACAGCCAAACGGCGGTTGCAAGCAGCAAGATCCCCATCAAGCTCTTGACGATCAGCATCCACCGGCCAGGTTTGGGCATGAACGCGACCAGACGCGGGAACGCGGCGATGACGAGATAGGGCAGGGCGAGGCCGAGCCCGAGGCTCGTAAAGACGATGAGAATGTCCACGCCACGCCCGGCCAAAGCAAAGGCCACCGCGGTGCCGAGGAACGGTGCCGAACAAGGCGTCGCCATGACGGCACCGAACATGCCGGTGAAAAAGTCGGCGGAATATCCGCTCCGCCCTCCGGTATCTGCAAGCCTTGTCTGCATGCCTTGTGGAAGGGCGAACTCGAACGCTCCGAACAGATTTGCCGAAAAGACGAGCAGGGCTGCGATCATCACCGCAAGAAATAGCGGACTTTGAAATTGCAGCCCCCACCCGACGCTGAGCCCTGCCGTCTGGAGCGCCCAAAGGATGAGCGCCAGACCCCACATGAACGTCATGATGCCAGCGGCGGCTGCGACGAAACCGAACCGGACACGGGTTGTGTCGTGATCTGTGTGTTTGAGCACAGACGACACCTTGATGGACAGCACCGGCAGCACGCAGGGCATCACGTTCAGGATCAATCCACCCAGCAGCGCGATCACGGCAATCCAGAGCAGTTCCATCATGTCCGGTGTCGTGGCGGCCAGTTCGAAGGGCGGTGCCGTACGTCGCGCCACGCGATCCGCAATCACGGTGAAGGCCCGGTTCTCGCCATCGGTGACGGTAATCGACGGCGCCACCGTCACATCCGTATTCGACGAGAGGATCGGCAAGCGCGCCCAAAGCAAATGATCCTCTTCTCCCAAACGTATATCGGGTTTGCCAAGCGCAACACCGATACCCAGTTCGGGAAACACATCCGGCGACTGGAGTGGTTCATCGACGCGCAGATTGACGATCAACTCCGTGAGGTCTTCGTCGATGAAGGCATTTGCCTCGCTGACGCCACCCGCCTCGGCTCCTTCGGGGACGCGCTCGGAAAACGTGCCAATCAGCCCAGCCGCAGTGCTGTCGATGTCGTTGCCGCGTCCGAGGCGAAGTGACAGGTCAAACTCTTCCGGGACACAGACATTGGAGCACACCAGCAGTTTGACTTGCGCGGAAAGAGTCACAGGTGCGCCGGGATCTTTGAGCGTTATGCGCAGCGGAAAGACGACTTCACCCGCATAACCAAAATTTTCGATGCCGAAGGCGGTGAAGCGTGTCGGGGAAGGCCACATGAATTCGACATCTGCGACGTTTTCGGAACCGCTCCATTCGACCGAAGGCGGTATTCCCACCTCTCCTGGCGACCGCCAATAGGTCTTCCAGTTTTCGTTCAGTTGGAGATGAAGTCCGGCGGAAAGAGTCTGCGTGTTCTTGGAAACACCGTCCTGTGCCGTGATGAGATGCGCCTTCAGCGGAGAGCTTTGATACGCGGCTGATGTCTCCGCCGAGCCACTGCCAGAGGAAAGCGCCAGGATCAGTGCGGGCAAAATCAGAACCCGGCGCAGTGTCGACAGGGTTTTCGCCAAGGATCCGCTTCCTTCCCTTAAAGCCGGCTCGGGTTGAATCTGCACCCGGAACTTTGTCTCAAAGACCGCCGACGGCAAAGCCTTGTCGACCATCAGAACAAACAACACGCGCTACGTCGACAGAGGACGAGGATATCAACCGACACCCGTCGGGGAGGATGATCGATGCCTGCTTGGTGGAAACGATGACCTCCCGCTCGGGACAGTCTTCAAGACTTGCGGCGCATCCGCCAAGCGTTGTAATCGTCAGCAACCATGCGCTTGCTCGCATTTTCCCGCGCAAATTATCGCCTGTTGCGTGCAACCACGGGAATCGCAGAAGGCACGGACACGGGTGTTTCTTCGATACTGCCTTTCTCTTCGTTCGAATGGCACGACTTTCCCATAAATTTGTGCATCACGAGATGCGCACCGACGCAAAGCAGGAGTGGGGCGAAAGCCGCTGCATTGCCCCACATGCCCGCCAATGTGCCGCCGGCAAGAAAAAATCCCGCAATGGGCAGCAGCATGACGACGCAACACGCCATCATTCCGTAATGCATGAGCCTGTCCGTGATCGGCTTTTTTCTGTGGTTTTGGTGGTCCATGACACCCTCATTGTCTCGTTCTTCGCGCCATTTGCGACCCTCCAGCAGGGTAAGGTCAAGGATACAAATGGATACACTTCTCGCGGCCTTGTCAGGTTGCCTGATGCCGGGTCTCCCGTAAAAGAGATGCAACAAACCCGAGGCTAGGAGTGTGTCATGACGACATTGCGAAACAAAAAGATCAATCGACGAAGCCTATTGGGGTATGCGGCTGTCGCTTTGGCTGCACCAAGCGTGGTTCGAGCCGAAACCATTCGCCGCAACATTTCTTCTTTCCGAGTTCATGACTGGCAAGACCACTTCGACGCACTCGGAAAGGGGATCATCATCTCCGATACCGTGACGAAGTCGCTCCAGCATTGGACATCAGATGGCGAGATGCGGATCTACCCAACTTCCGTTCCGCTGACCGACGAACTCACCAAACGCGGTTACACCGAAGTGGTGGAAAAACGCAAAAACCCCAGTTGGGCGCCAACGCCCTCCATGCGGGAACGCAATCCGGAATGGCCGGCTCGTGTCGAGGGGGGTGATCCGGACAACCCCTTGGGCACTCGTGCACTGTACCTGTCGTGGCAGTACTACCGTATTCACGGGACACAGGATACGCGCAAGATCGGCCGTCGGTCGTCAAACGGCTGCATCGGTTTGTTCAACAAACAAATCGAGGAGGTCTATGAGCGCATGCCTGTCGGCACTCAGGTCAAACTCATCTGACACAACGGGCAAGACGGAAGACACAAGCATGGATAAATTGACCGCACTTATCGCAGCCGTAGTTATAGCTGGCGGGGGAGTTGCAACTTGGCAGTTCATTTCTGCGGAAGATACAGCGATGGGTCATTCCATGACGCCTCCTGACACGAGTAAGATAGAAGCAGGCGACCCAATCGTTCAGGTCCAACTGCCGGCAGAATTCTCGGAGCAAGCCACGATTGGGAAAACCATATTCGAGGCTAAGTGTTCCGAGTGCCATGGAGCAAACGCAGCGGGACAAAACGGGATTGCCCCGCCTCTTGTGCACAAGATTTACGAGCCAAGCCACCATTCAGACATGGCCTTTGTTCTGGCCGCTCAAAATGGCGTGCGTGCGCATCACTGGAAATTCGGTAATATGCCAAGGATCGAAGGACTGACACAAGGAGACGTCAAGATGGTTGCCGCCTATGTCCGCGAACTACAGCGGGCCAACGGGATTGACTGATGCGTTGGTCGAAGACAAACCGATGGATTCTGTCGATCGTTTTCGGCCTTTTCCAAGTGGTTCTCGGAGTGCCTGAGGCGCCAGCGTTTCATGGTGAAGCGTCCTTGGCGCAAGAATTTCACGCTCACGAAGATGTAGGGTCATCGACGAACGAGGCCTCTGGCCACTGTCATCCGGGACTCGATTGTTCTGTCACGGCTGTGGTGTTTCTCCAGCCAAACGTGGTTTACGAGCCTCAGTTGCTGACGGCTGTCATGCAAGACGCCGCGACCCAACTAACAGAGTTGCGCTCCACCAGCGATCCTCCACCGCCACGACGGTGGGTCTGATTTCACATCGCTCGAAAAGCAGACCCAAAGAAGGATCCAAGACATGAAGAAGACAACTATCACAGCGGCAGTGTTGATTGCAGGAACCGCGGTTGCGGCATTTGCGCATAGCGGTGCCACGGGCATCGTAAAGGAACGCATGGATGCCATGGCCGCCATGGGAAAGGCAGTCAAAACCGTAGCCCCGATGATGCGGGGTGAAACGGCCTATGACGCAGAAACAGTGGGCGATGCAGCGCGCCTGTTCCAGCAGCACGCCGGCGAGAGCATGACAAAGCTGTTCCCGGAGGGCACGGGGGGCATGCCCTCGGAAGCCAAAGACGAGGTGTGGACCGATTGGGACCGCTTCGCAGCATTGGCAAGTCAGCTGGAGGAATACTCTGAGGGCCTGGAACGCGCAGCCGACAATGGGTTAGGCGGCATGGGTGGCAATACCTCCACGGATGGCGCCTCGATGATGGGCGGCGGATCCATGATGGGAAGCGATACAACCATGATGGGCGGGAGCGCGATGATGGGCAGAGGCGGCATGATGGATGCCGCCGCCATTTCCGAAATGCCCGCCGACGCGGCATTCGCGATGACGACCCAGGTCTGTTCCGCATGCCATGAACGCTTCCGGGCGGAAGAAGACTAACCATGCGCCGGTTTTTGACACTCGTCAGCGGGGTCGCCGTGCTTGGCACGGCCGGCCTCGGCGCTGTTATTGCATGGCCTGTCGGCAGTGCAGTGACTCCGATTGCAACAGAGGGCAATGTCGACCGGGGCGCATATTTGGCGCGCGCCAGTGGGTGCATTGCCTGTCATACCAATTTTGAAGCGGGCGGCGCACCACTTGCCGGAGGGGCGCCGCTCGAAACCCCGTTCGGAACGTTCTATCCGCCCAACCTGACGACCGACCCCAAACATGGCATGGGCGAATGGACGGCAGAACAGTTCGCAAAAGCCGTGCGGCAGGGGATCGGCCCCGATGGAACGCCCTACTATCCATCTTTCCCATATACGTTCTATGCGGATTTTTCTGACCAGGATATCGCTGACCTCTGGGCGGCGTTTCAAACCGTGCCGCCCGTGGACGAACCTGCACCAGAAAACGATGTCAGCTTCCCATTCGATCAACGATGGGGGCTGAAGCTCTGGCGAGCGGCGTTCTTCTACGATCCGGATACCGAACCGGTTGAAGGGCGAAGCGGCGCATGGAACCGCGGACGGGAATTGGTGCGCGGTGCGGCACATTGCGGAGCCTGCCATACGCCGCGCAATCTTGCAGGAGGTCGCGATATCGGTGCTTCCTTTGCAGGCAACGCCCAGCTTCCCGGTGGCAGCAAGGCACCCGCGATACGGCCAAAAGACCTGGCCAAAAACGACTGGACGGTTTCAAACCTCGCTTATGCGCTCCAGACCGGCATCACCCCTTCGGGCGATGCTTTCGGCGGCAGCATGGCGGAAGTGGTTCGCGAGGGAACTCGGTTTCTGACACCTGCCGATCGCGAAGCGATGGCGCTTTTCCTGCTGAACAAGGACACGGTCGAGGCGGAGAACCCCGCTTCGAACTAACATCACGCGGGGGCAACAAGCCCTCGCTTTATCGAGGATCGAAATGAAACAAACACGTCGGGATTTCTTGCGCCATGCGACACTGGCGGCCTGCGCGGCGGCCATCCCGCGGTCGGCTTATGCCGCAACCCCGTTCGAGGACGTGGTTGCCAAGGTTGCGCGTCAACAGCTTCTTCCGGACACCTACCCGGGAACAGAGATCTGGGGCTATGACGGCCTCGTTCCGGCTCCGGAAATTCGGGTCGCTCAAGGCGATCGGGTGCGCCGCAGGTTCCGCAACGAGGTTCCTGACCCCAGTTCGGTTCACTGGCACGGAATCCGGATCGACAACGCGATGGATGGCGTTTCAGGGCTGACCCAGGAGCCCGTGGCACCGGGTGAAACCTTTGACTACGACTTCGTCGTACCAGACGCGGGCACCTATTGGTATCACGCGCATAATCGCTCATACGAGCAAGTCGCGCGTGGTTTGCGCGGTGCCTTGATCGTCGAAGAGGCCGATGGGCCGGACATCGACAGCGAGGAAGTCATCGTTCTGGAGGACTGGTTGCTCGACCCTGAGAGCGGGCAGCTGTTCGACAATTTCGAACAGCCTATGATGATGAGCCATAGTGGACGTACCGGCAACTTCATCACGACCAATGGGCGCTATGACCTGACCTTGCCCGCGAAGCGTAACGAACGCATTCGCTTGCGCATCATCAACGCAGCTAGCGCGCGGATTTTCCCGCTGAGGCTATCGGGGGTGAGTGGCTGGACGATGGCCCTGGATGGGATGCCTATCGGCCAACCCCAGCCGGTTGACGGTGAATTGATCCTCGGTCCCGCACAGCGCGTGGACCTGATCGTCGATGTGACCGCAGACGAAGGCGGAACCGCAGAGGTGCTGCGCATCGGCGATGATGATCAACTGACCCCGCTGGTGACTTTTTCCGTCGATGGCACAACCAGTTCAGTACCGAGAGACAAGCCGCTGCCGCTGCCGCCGAATCCCGCGGCACACGCGCCGGACCTTGCCGAAGCGCGTGATTTGCGACTGGTCATGTCCGGTGGAGCAATGGGGCGGATGCAGTCTGCCATGCTCGGAGGGGAACGCCTTGGGTTTCGTCAGCTTGCCCAGGCGGGCAAGTTCTGGGCCCTGAATGATGTCGCCGAAATGACCGACACGCCATTGGCCGATCTATCCCTGAACGAGCCGGTGCGCTTGAAGATCGAGAACCAGACCGTGTTCCCACATGCGATGCACCTGCACGGAATGCATTTCCGTGAGCTGCGCCCCGACGGCGCGTTCGGACCGATGCGCGACACGATCCTGTTGGCTGGCAACGAGTCCCGCGAGATCGCCTTTACGGCGGACAATCCCGGCAAGTGGCTGTTCCATTGCCACATGCTCAGCCACGCCGCGTCCGGCATGACAACCTGGATGCGGGTCACATGAGGTATCTCGTTTGGTCCGTTCCGATCACTGTTGTCGCAGCCGCTTTCACCTATTGGCTCTCGACCAGTGCATCCTCGGATGTCGGCAGCGCGTCCAAGGCGGAGAGCTCCGACATCCAAGAAGGCGCGTTGCTCTACGCAGACAACTGCGCGTCTTGTCATGGCGCAAATCTGGAAGGCCAGCCGGAATGGCGAACGCCCGGCGCGGATGGGCGCCTGCCAGCACCACCGCATGATGAGACGGGTCACACCTGGCATCATCCTGACAGCCTGCTCTTCGATTACACAAAACTGGGGGGTGCGGCGCTTCTGGCGCGTCAGGGTGTCGAATACGACAGCGGAATGCCGGGTTTCGCAGACGTGCTGACCGACCAGCAAATTCACAACATCCTGGCCTTCATCCGGTCCACCTGGCCAGACCGCGTTCGCGAAGTCCAGGCCGCGCGGACAGAAGCCGACGAACAACGGGGAGATAATTAAAATGCGTTTCAGACAAGCCTTCACGACTGTCGCGATAGCTGCCTTGCTTCCGATACCGGTACTCGCCGACGAACTGTCAGAGTCCCGGGTCAAGGAACTTGTGCTCGAGGCAATCCGCGAGAACCCGGAGATTGTCATGGAGGCCGTGGCGATCCTCGAACAGAGGCAGGCGCAAGCGCAGGAGCTCAGTCAGGCCCAAGTTCTGAATGACCAGCGCGATCTGATCGAGAACGATCCGAATGCGCCGGTTCTCGGCAACCCGGAAGGGGACGTCACCGTTGTGGAATTTTTCGACTACAACTGTCCCTATTGTCGGCGGGTCAAACCCGAGGTGCGGGCTTTGATCGAAGAGGATCCAAACATTCGCCTCGTCTATCGTGAATGGCCCATTCTCGGAGACGGATCGGTGTTCGCCGCGAAAGCGGCCTTGGCAGCGCGCAAGCAGGACAAATACGAAGAGTTTCACTGGGCGATGATGGGGCTGGAAGGCCGCGCGGAAGAGGCCTCCGTGCTGCGCGTTGCCGAGGAGATCGGCCTGGATATCGCGCAGTTGCGCAAGGACATGGAGGCCCCCGAGGTCGAAGAGCACATTGCGACATCCATGCAACTGACCCAAGCTCTGGGCTTCAACGGCACGCCGTCTTTCGTGATCGGTGACGCGCTGGTGCCTGGCTTTGTCGAAAAGGCGCAGCTTGCCGACTTGGTCGAAGAAGCCCGCAAAGACGAAGACTGAAAGTTCTTGCCCGGACCGCCCCTGGGTGGTCCGGGCACTGCATCAAGCGGCCGCAGGTTCCACGTCATAGCCCGCATCCCGAATGATCGCTTGGACCTGATCGGCTGGTAACACGCTGTCGACACGCACTTGTCGGGCAGAAAGGTCACATTCTACGCCTGCATTCGGATCTGCGGTTTTCACTGCGCTTTCGATTGCTGCGGTGCAATGCCCACAGCTCATGTCCGGAACGCTGAACTTCATCGGAACCACTCCTTGATCTGATTTCTGCCGGTGACATGGGGCTTCCCCGCGCTGGAAGGCCCAACCGCCCCGAACGTGCACAGATGGGGGTTATGAGGAACGTATAGAGAACGTATGATGGAGTGGCCGTTCGCTGCGCCGTGCGTGAACGGGTAAGATGCGGGACAAACCGGCCTTTTGCTGGTGCAACGGTTGCTCACGCAGCATTAGTCAATACATGCAGCGGCGTTCATGCGGCGTCGCAATTCAAATCGTCGAAGCGGTCATTCCCAGCCGGTCTCGGCGTCACCATTCAAACTGCACTTCGCCGCATGATGTCCGGACAAGAGAGACGCGCAACCGAGTGGACATGGACAGCTCTTTTGCTTGTGGCGCGCGTCAGCCAATGCAAATAGGTCCGTTGGGCCGGACAAGTACTATGGTCATCCCACGTGAATTTTGAAGTCTTGTTTTGCTGTTCAGCGTTCAGTTCACCTTTTTTGTTGAGGCACTTGGCCTGCAATAGTCTCTACTTTGACAAGGCAAGAATGCGCCACGGGACCCTGGGCCAGTCTTGATGTGCCTTTGTCACGGGTCAGCACGTTCGGGTTGCCACGGCGGCAGAGGTCGCCGTCAGAATAGAGCCATGCGCCGGTCGCAATCTGGATAGCGCCGGGTCGGATCATGTCGCTGATCCGCAGTTCAGCAAGGCATGCGCCGCGGGTGTTGTGAATTTTGACAATCTGACCTTCGATCAGCCCGCGCACCGCTGCGTCTCTCGGGTGCATCGTCATCGGTTCAACGCCCTTTGGCCGGTCAGCCTGGCTGACCGCGCCGTGATCTAACTGGCTGTGCAGCTTGTTGCGGGGCTGGTTGGATATCATGTGCAGATCGTCCGGGGCAGCAGCGCCCAGCCATTCGGTCGGTTCCATCCACGCAGGGTGGCCGGGACAATCGTCATAGCCGAAGTCTGCGATGGTCTGCGAAAAGATTTCGATCCTGCCCGACGGTGTGGCGAGCGGGTTGGCCTCCGGGTCGGTGCGAAAAGCATCCAGCATGACAGTGGGCTTGTCCGGCACCGGTACCTTGACCCAGCCGTCGCGCTGCAAGCTCTCCCAATCGGGCAGCTCAACACGTTGTCCTGCGGCCTGTTGGCGCGAAACCTCCCAGATCCAGCGTTGCCAATCCTGCGGGCTGCGCCCTTCGGTAAACGCCTCTTCCACGCCCATTTCAGCGGCAATGCCACGTAGGATTTCGTGATCATCACGCGCCTGTCCCACGGGTTCGATGGCCTGATCCATCACCACTTGATAGGGGTCTTTGGGCGTCAGTGCGATGTCGCTGCGCTCCAGCGGCGTGGTGCAGGGCAGCACTATATCGGCATGTTTGGCCAATGCGTTCCAGCACCATTCATTGGCGATGATGGTCTCGGGCTTGGCCCAGGCCCGCCGCATACGGTTCAGATCCTGATGGTGGTGGAAGGGGTTGCCACCGGCCCACCAGACGAGCCGGATGTCGGGATACTTGTAAGACGCGCCGTCATAGTCGAATTTCCCCCCGGGGGTCTCCAGCATGTCTGTCACGCGCGCCACGGGGATGAAATCCGGCACAGGATTATGGCCTTGCGGAAAGGACGCATAGTGGATTGGCGTGCGGTTCAATCCGGTGTTGTTCATCGCCGAATAGCCAAAACCCAGGCCCGTCCCCGGCAGGCCGATCTGCCCCAGCATCGCCGCAAGTGCGATGGCCGCCCAAAACGGTTGTTCGCCGTGATCCTGACGTGTCAAAGCCCAAGCGGTTGAGATCATGGTCCGGCTGCGCGCCATGCGACGGGCCAAATCACGGATGGTGTCGGCAGGAATCTCGCAAATGTCTGCGGCCCATTCAGGTGATTTGGGAATGCCATCCGTTTTGCCCAACAGATAGTCAGCAAAACGCGCAAAACCGACGGTGTAGCGGTCAAGGAACGCTTGATCGTGCAGGTCTTCGTTGAGCAACACATGGGCCAGCGACAGCATCAGCGCCACGTCTGTATTGGGCCGGATGGGCAGCCAATCTGCGTTGACCCGGTCCAGCAGGTCCGCCCTGAGAGGAGAGATATTGACGAACTTGACGCCTGCCTTGTGTGCCGCAAGCAATCCGCCTTTCTGTACGTGTGCGCCGGTCCCACCCTGGCTGATTTGTCCGTTCTTCAGAGGCACACCGCCGAAAGCGACGAACAGGTCGCAATCTGATGCAATGCTTTCCCAGCTTGTGGTTGTATCCAAATGCCCGCGGAAGGTGCCGAGGACATGAGGTACGAGCACCTCTGCCGCAGCGAAGGAATACGTGTTTTTGGAACCGGTATATCCACCGATACAGTTCAGAAACCGCTTGAGCTGGCTTTGCGCGTGGTGAAACCGCCCTGCGCTGGCCCAGCCGTAAGACCCGGCATAAATCGCGCGGTTGCCATGGGTGGAGCGCACGCGGGTAAGCTCTGCAGCGACCAGCCGGTTGGCCTCAGCCCAGCTTACCTCCACGAATGCGTCCGACCCGCGTTTGTCACCCGCCGTGCCCGGGCCACCTTCCAGCCAGCTCTTGCGCACCATCGGGGCCGTGATCCGTGTTGGGCCGTCAAGCACATCCACAATCCCCGGCCCAATTGGCGAGGGATCTGGGTCATGCTCAAACCCGCGAAGGTTGGTGACACGACCATTCTCAACATCCACCCGGTAGGTGCCCCAATGCGTCGCCGTCAGCAGATCCCGTTCGGAATTCGTCATTGGATCACCTATGCCGTTAAAGGTGTGAGTTCACCGCGTTCGAACAAATCGCGCAAGGCGAATTTCTGGATCTTGCCGGACCCGGTCATCGGAAAGCTTTTGACCTCAATCCAAAGATTTGGCGTTTTTTGCGGAGACAATTCGGATCGGCAATGAGATTTCAGTTCCGCCGCGCTCAAAGTTGCATCGCCCGATGTCCGGAGGAAACACGCGATTAACTCGCCCCACTTCTCGTCGGCGATGCCGACCACAGCGACTTCTTGAATCTCTGGATGCGTTAGCATCGCATTCTCGATTTCCGCAGGGAAGTGGTTCTCTCCGCCACGAATAATCATCTCTTTTACCCGTCCGGTGATCTTGAGATAGCCTCGCGCATCCATTGTGCCCAGATCGCCTGTATGAAGCCAACCGTCTGCGTCAATCGTCTCGGACGTGGCCGCTGGGTTGTCGTGATATTCAAGCATAGTGCACGGACCGCGCGCGCAGATTTCACCTGACTCGTTCAGGTCAGCGCAGGAATTGTCAGTCAAGCGTCGGATTGACACGTCTGTTTGCGGGATCGGCTGGCCAATCGTCTTGCAGATATCATCAATGCTGTCGTCCAAGTGGTGCTGGGTGATGACTGGGCAGTGCTCCGTCTGGCCATAGAGGGTCGAAAATCCGCATCCAAACGCTTTCTTCACCCGTCGTATCAAATCCGCGGCAACATTTGCGCCGCCGCAGCTGATCACGCGCAGCGCAGTTGTATCACGTGGGTTAAGTTCCTGTTCCTCAAGTAGGGCGACCACCATTGTCGGAACGCCCAGAATGACATCGGCCTTTTCGCTTTCAAGCAGATCGACGATGCGCGGCGCGTCAAACAAGCTGACAAGTACCATATGCGCGCCTACCTGCATTGCGCCCAACGTCACCATCCCACAGCCGGATGTGTGAAACATCTGCATTATGTTGATCCAGATGCTGTTTTGTGTGACGCCGCAGCGATTTGCATAGAAGCGCGCGTTGTTCAACAGCCCCCCATGGGATAACAGCGCGGCCTTTGGAAACCCGGTCGTTCCTGACGTGTATTGAATTTGTGCCGGATCGGAGGTCGACACTTCAGGAAGACGTGCCTCGTTTGAGCTTCGTGCAAACAAAACGTCGTGATCATCAAGATCAGTTACTTCCCGCAGGAAGTTATTGCCGTCGCTGGCAAGCGTGGCGATCTGTGCCATAGGGTTGCCCCTGAATTCCTGAACATGGAACAGGCCAACAGCGCCAGACTGCTCGAGTACATACCGAAGTTCTTTGGCTTGCAGCGATGGGTTGGCCGTTACAAGCACCAGACCGGCAAGCGCACAGGCATATTCCATCAAAACCCATTCAGGGCTGTTTGGAGACCAGACCACAATCTTTTCGCCCTTGGTAAAACGCGAACTCAAAGCAAGCGCTAATCGTTCGCAATCATCCCAAAGCGCGCCGTATGTCCAGGAGCGTCCCCGAGACCCATCTTGACGGATCTCAGTCAGTGCCGGCTTGTAAATGTTGCTTGCTGTGACCTCCCTTAGGCCTTCGCCAATAGGCACATCGATTGCATCCATGTCTGACTGAGCTGGGAAATACGCTTTTTCGAGGTGTAAGTTGTACATTTGTGGCTCTGATTATTCATTGTTCTCATGAAATATCAGAGGCAACGTGCCGCGAATTCTCAAATATCAAAAATCTATGTATTGATAATTATTTTACATCAAAGTCGCTGCCCAACGACTTGCGCACAGCGTCGACAAACGGGGCTACAATTGGGTTCGCGCTGTCGCTGCGCCAGATCAGTGAGGTCGTGATAACATCGCCAACATCGCTGATCGGAATAGCCCGCAAACCAAAGCGTGCGGCGTTCATGATGCAATTGGGATAGATCAGAACCCCCATGCCGCCCAGAACGAGGGACAGCATCTCGTCGCGCAAGTAAGCCCGCTGAGAAATCTCGAGCGAGAAGCCACGGGCAATACAATGCTCGTTGACCATATCCGTATACCGCTCCCATCTGGCGTCGCCCGCAATGATGGGTTCGCCTTTGAGCTCCTCCAGCTCCAGCGTGGCCCTCTTGGCCAACCGATGCGCTCTGGGCACAACAGCGGCAAGCCCTTCAACACTGAAAACCAATCGCCTGAAATCCGGCGGAATAGGCGTGTCCATGTCAAAAATGAACCCGATATCTATCTGGCCTTTCTGCATTTTTTCAATCTGTTCAAGCGTGCGGGCGAAACCTATGTCAATCTCTATCTTCGGGTTTTTCGACCGAAAGTTTTCCAGCACATCGGGCAATCCACCCAGGATCGCAAAATCCACGTAATTTAATCGTAGCCTGCCGCCTTTGCCGTCTGCCGCATCGCGGGCTTCCAATGTGGCAGTCTCAACCATCTCAAAAATTTGATCGGTGCGCGCATAAAGCGCGGTGCCAGCCGCAGTCAGTTCCACAGATCGTGTTGTTCGGAAGAACACCGACGTTCCCAGAACATCCTCCAGCGCCTTAACAGAGTTCGACAGCGCTGGCTGGGATGTGTTCAGGACGTCAGCGCTTTTTCGAAAACTGCCTTGCTCAACTACGGTTTTGAAGACGAGGAGTTGGCGAAGTGTTGGTAACATTATTGATACTCCAAAGTTATCAAAACATAGAAAACTAATAATGGAAAATATCAGGTTTGCCAACCATGCTCCCATAACCGGTCAGCGAACCGAGAGTCACAACTGGAGCAACGCACCTTGCCAAAAGTTCTTTACGAGAAAGACGGCCGCATTGGTCGGATCACCCTGAACCGTCCCGAGGTGATGAATGCCATCGACGATGACTTGCCAGGCGAGTTGGCTGCGGCGGTGGCGCAAGCGGATGCCGACAGGGACGTGCATGTGATGGTCTTGTCGGGTGCGGGCAAGGCTTTCTGTTCAGGCTATGACCTGGCGCATTACGCCGAAGGCAATGGTACAAATCAGGTTGTGCAAGAGATGCCTTGGGATCCGATGCAGGATTTCCAGTTTATGTGGGCCAATACGCAAAGTTTCATGTCGCTCTTTCGCGCGATGAAGCCAGTGATCTGCAAGGTGCACGGGTTCGCTGTGGCAGGTGGGTCGGACATAGCCCTTTGCGCGGACCTGACGATCATGGGCGACACAGCGCAGATCGGCTATATGCCCACCCGTGTTTGGGGCTGCCCGACGACGGCGATGTGGGTGCACCGGCTGGGGCCGGAAAAAGCCAAGCGTATGATGTTCACCGGCGACAAGATCACCGGGGCTGAGGCAGCCGAGATGGGATTGGTTCTGAAATCGGTGCCGGATCAACAGCTGGACGGCGAGGTCGAAGCACTGGCCGCCCGGATGGCGAGCGTTCCGATCAACCAGCTGGCCATGCAGAAGATGGTGATCAATGCGGCCGTGGAAGAAAAGATCAACCAGACCCAAAGATTGGCCACCGTCTTTGACGGGATCACCCGCCATTCGCCCGAAGGGATGAATTTCAAGGCCCGCGTCGAGGCGGTCGGCTGGAAACAGGCCGTTCAGGAACGCGACACCGGAAGTTTTGACTGGACCACCAACACACCCATCAACGACCGCTCGGAATAACCGCAGCGGCACATATTCAACACATCCAAGGGAGGAAACTCATGTTGAAATCACTCGCCACCATCGCAGGGATAAGTTTTGCAGTCGCCGCTGGAACGGCAGAGGCAGACGACATCCAGCCGCACCAGTTTAAGGTGCTTGGGACCTGGAGCAGTCTCAGCCAGTTCAAAAACTACGAAGCGCCGTTCTGGACCGAAACCTTGTCTGCAAACACCGAAGGTCAGATGAGCGGCGAAATCGTCTCCATCTCTGTCATGGGCCTGAAAGGGTACGAGACGCTCAACTTGCTACAAAACGGAGTATTCGATATGGGCAACATGGTTGTCGCCTATGTCACCGGATCGACGCCCGAGATGGAAGGCATCGATCTTGCCGGTGTAGCAACCGATATGGCCAGTGCACGTGCCAATGCCGATGCCTACCGCGACGTGATCAATGCACGTCTGGCGGAGCAGAACCTAATCATGCTGGCGCATTACCCCTTTGGTCGCCAGTTCGTGTTCTGCAAGGACGAGTTCGATGGCTTGGCCGGACTTGAAGGCCGCAAGATCAGGACCTCAAGCGCCACCCACGCAGACTTCTTGTCGGGCGCAGGGGCGACGAACGTGACGATTGCATTCGGTGAGGTTGTTCCTGCCATTCAGAACGGCGTCGTCGATTGCGCGGTCACTGGTGCGATCCCAGCCTATGACGCCAGCTGGCACGAGGTGATCAACTATGTTGGTGAACTGCCGATTAACATGGGCATGGCGGGGCTCTACGCGAACCTTTCCAAATGGCAGAGCATTGATGACGCATCCCGCTCCGCACTGGCCGAGCAGATCAGCAATTGGGAAGACACTACCTGGACGAACTATGTCACCGAAGAAAACGAGGGGTTGGCCTGTCTGACGGGTGATGACGCTGGTTGTTCCAAAGGTGATGCCGTCGGCATGAGCCTTATCCCGATGACCGAAGACGATAGCGCGCAGGCCAAAGGGATCCTGCAAAGCCATGTCTTCCCAGGCTGGCTCGACCGCTGCGGCGACGCGGACTGCGCAGGCCCGTGGAACGCCACGATCGGCGCCGCCAACGGTCTATCCATTCAGTAACGCGCCTGGCGGCACTGGCATGCTGGTGCCGCCATCCAACTTTGCAGGGGGTTTACCATGTTGATCCGAACACAAGGCGCGCTTGACCGTGTCTCAGAAATTGCCGTTTGGGTCGCAGGGGCGGCCCTTTTGATGACAGCTTTCATGGTGGGATTGGAAGTCATCATGCGTAAGCTTTTCAACGCGTCGCTTGGGGGCGCGGATGAAATTTCAGGCTATGTCTTCGCGGCAGCTACTGCCTGGTCCTACGCCGCAGTGATCAGAAAGAAAGGAAATGTGCGGATCGACGTTGTCTATAATCTGATGCCGCGCCCTTTGCGTATTGCATTGGACATTCTCAGCTTTCTCGCACTTGGCGCGCTGTTCGCACTTATTGGCTGGTACGGGTTTGAACTGGTCAAAGGAACGGTTGAAACCGGCCGTATCTCGGTCACGCCCCTGCGCACACCGCTTTCTATTCCTCAGATTGTCTGGATCAGCGGGATCGGACTTGCCCTGGCGATGTGGGTGTTGATTGCATTTCGTGTGGCAGGTAATGTGCTGCGCCGCAATTGGGATGCAGTCTCTGAGCTTATCGGCTCTGAAGGCATCGAGGGTGAAATCAAAGCGGAGCTGGTCGAGACGGAGGGCAAATCATGATCCTTATCGTCACGTTCTCACTTCTGCTTCTGTTCATCTTCCTTGCAATCCCGGTTGGCGCAGCACTTGGCCTGTTGGGTGTGGTGCTGGACGAGAGCTTTTCCATCATGCCTTTGCGTCGCGCCATTGGTGACATGATGTGGGAAAACTCGATCGAATTTCTGCTCGTTGCGGTGCCCATGTTTGTCATGCTGGGCGAGATCATGCTGCGCTCGGACATCGCTGAAAAGATGTATGATGCGATGGCAAAATGGCTGTCATGGCTGCCGGGCGGGCTAATGCATTCCAATATCGGTTCCAGCGCTATCTTTGCGGCGACGTCTGGGTCGTCCGTTGCCACGGCGGCCACCGTTGGGACGGTTGCGGTGCCGCAGATCGACAAGCGCGGCTATCACACACCCCTGTTTCTTGGCTCGCTTGCCGCCGGTGGGACACTTGGCATTCTGATACCGCCTTCCGTTGGCCTGATCATCTACGGGCTTTTGACCAATACATCCGTGCCCAAGCTTTACCTCGCGGGTATCCTACCGGGGCTGGTCTTGGCGGGGCTCTACAGTCTTACCATCGTCCTTCTGTGCCTCGCCAACAAAGGCTGGGGCGGCGAAAAGATCTCAATTTCGTGGTCTGAGCGTTTCGCGAGCCTGCCAAATCTGTTGCAGCCATTGTTCATTTTCATCGTGGTCATCGGCTCCATTTATGCGGGTTGGGCGACGCCAACGGAAAGTGCCTCTCTGGGCGTTCTTGCGGCACTCTTGCTGTCGTGGAAAAACGGCAAGCTGACACGGGATATGCTTCTGAAATCATTTGAAGGCACCATGCGGACAACAGCGATGATCATGCTGATCATTCTGGCAGCGGCATTCTTGAACTTCGTGCTTGCCGTCATCGGCCTCGCGGCCGCATTCCAAAGCTTTATCGAAGGCCTGGGCCTGTCCCCGTTTCAGGTGTTGTTGATCATTATCGCCATCTATCTGGTGATGGGGTGTTTCATGGAGAGCCTGTCCATGTTGATCACAACGACCCCCATTGTCGTGCCGGTGATCGTCGCCCTTGGGTACGATCCGATCTGGTTCGGTGTGGTGCTGATGTTGCTGCTGGAAACCGCTTTGATCACACCGCCGATTGGGCTGAACCTCTATGTTGTGCAATCCATCCGCCAAAGCGGACCAATCAAAGACGTAATCAAAGGGGCGATCCCGTTCGTCTTCGCCATGTTTGTGATGATTGGCCTTGTGATTGCATTTCCCTCGATGGCGCTGTGGCTGCCATCTCTTCTGTAAAAATTTGCGAAAGGAAAATCTCATGGATCTTAAGAATAAGACGATCATTATCACCGGCGGCGCACGCGGCATTGGTGCGGCCTTAGCCACTCGGTTCGCCAAGGAGGGTGCAAAGGTTGTTGTCGCCGATCTGGACGAAGGTGCTGCGCGAGCAACCGCGGCCGCGATTGATGGTTTGGGTGTGGCATGCGACGTAACCAAGGAGGCCGATGTGCAGGCGTTGGTTAAGCGGGCAGAGCAGCACTTTGGCCCGGTGGACATGTTCTGCTCAAACGCGGGTGTGTGTTTGGGCGAGCCATCACATTCAGCCTCGGCCAGCAATGACACCTGGGGCCTTTGCTGGGACGTTCATGTGATGGCGCATGTCTATGCCGCTCGCGCGGTTCTGCCAGGCATGATCGAACGCGGGAGCGGCTATCTGCTGCAGATGTCTTCGGCTGCCGGGTTGCTGAGCCAAATCGGTGATGCGGCCTATTCTGCAACCAAACATGCTGCCTTAGGGTTCGCTGAATCCGTCGCGATCACCCATGGCGGTGACGGGATCAAGGTTTCGGTCATTTGTCCGCAATATGTGGCAACCCCGATGCTGGGGTATGCCGATAAAGGCGCATCAAGCGATCTGCCGGGTGTGATCACGCCAGAAGCACTTGCAGAAACCGTGGTTGAGGGTGTTGCGCAGGAAAGCTTCCTGATCTTGCCGCACGCGGATGTCGCGCAATTCATCCAATTCAAATCGGCCAACTACGACAAATGGCTGGGCGCGATGCGAAAACTGCGCAGCAAAATTGTAGACGAGATCGGTTCCACTGATCTGGAAACAATGCACAAGCTGGTGTGACGGCTGTGAGACCTCAACCTCGGCTTGAGACATTCGCTAACCAAAAGGTGAGCGTGAATGGGCAAGATATTTGCTTTAACTCCAACGGGATTGCGGTGACGTCGGAGCGACCTTCACTTGTACTGATTCATGGCTCGGGCGGGTCCAAGCTCGACTGGCCGCAGTCTTGGAGGAGTGTGGCGGCGGCGACAGCCCCTCTTGGCCTTCCGTCGTCGACGGCTGTTCTGCCCGGCCAGGGCGGGCAATCGCTGCATTCTTATCCAGTCTTTGCTATCGATCTACCCGGTCACGGTGGATCCTATGGCCAAAGCCTTAGTGATATCGACAGCTACGGTTCAGCGGTGTTCAGGTTCATTGAAGCGCTTGGTCTGGAAAACGTTTGCCTAGTGGGGCACTCAATGGGTGCCGGAGTTGTGTTGTCAGCCGCGCTGCAATCCAGCGAACGAATTTCCTCACTGTGTCTGATCGCTGGGGCTGCGCGAATGTCGGTCACACCCGATTTGCTGGAGGGATTAAAGAACCAGACCGAAAATACCGTCGCCGCCATCGCGCGCTCCTGTTGGCATAAATCGACGCCAGAGCACTTTGTGAAGACTACGCGGCAAAGGATGATGTCTGCCGGAGGAAACGTTCTGCTTGACGATTTCACTGCGTGTTCAAAGTTGGACTTGCGCGCAAAGTTGTCCGCGCTTCAAGTCCCGACATTGATTCTTGCGGCGCAGGAAGACCGCATGGTGAAAGCCACAGAAATCGAAGCCATGGCGCAAGCTATTCCAATGGCTCAACTTCAGATCTTCCACGCATGCGGACACTTCCTTCACGTTGAAATTGCATCGGAGATCGCAAAAAAACTTGTCGCCTTTCTGGGTGCACAGATTTGAGGCTCGGTTCCAAAAAAAGAACCGAATCCAGTTTTCACTCCCAACAGGTGACGGCTTTGACCTCGAGGAATTCCTCTAAGCCCCAAACGCCGCCTTCGCGCCCATTGCCGGACTGTTTCATGCCGCCGAAAGGGGAGCCCGCCCCACTGAATTTGCCATTCATTTCAACCATGCCAGAACGGAGTTGCCGCGCCACCCGGCGTGCACGGGCCTTATCAGCGGTCTGGACATAGTTGGTCTGGACATAGTTGGTCAGGCCGTAGGGCGTGTCGTTGGCCAATGCGATGGCCTCTTCTTCGGTATCAAACGGAGTCATGACCAGAACCGGGCCAAAGACTTCCTCCTTCCAAAGCGTCATGTCCGGTGTGACGTCTGCAAAGACGGTAGGTCTGACAAAGTAGCCTTGCTCCAACCCCTCCGGCAGGCCCAGTCCGCCCGCAACCCATCTTGCTCGCTCATCAAAACCGCGCTTGATCAGGAATTGGATCTTGTTGAACTGGGTTTTTGAGACAACTGGGCCGATCTGTCGACCTTCAACGTTTGCCGGTCCGACTTCAGTTTTTTCTGCAACTGAACGCGCGGTTTCGACGGCCTGTTCATAGATTGAGCGTTCAATCAGCATCCGGGTCGGTGCGTTGCAAGACTGGCCGGAATTATTGAAGCAATGGCGCACACCGCGTGTGGCCGCCTTTTCATCGGCATCGGCATCGGCATCGGCAAAGATGATGTTGGCGCCCTTGCCGCCCAGTTCAAGGCTGACGCGTTTGACGGTGTCTGCCGCGGATTTGCTGATCGCTACACCTGCACGTGTCGAGCCGGTGAAGCTGACCATATCCGCGTCCGGATGCGCGGTGAGGGCGCTGCCCACGCCTGCGCCATCTCCATTGACCAGATTGAATACACCTGGCGGAAAACCTGCTTCGTCAATCATTTCGGCCAGCAGCATGGCGCTGAGCGGTGCCTGCTCGGCGGGTTTCAGAACCATCGTGCAACCCGCTGCCAATGCAGGCGCGACTTTGAGCATCACCTGATTCATCGGCCAGTTCCAGGGGGTGATCAAAGCGCAGACGCCGACCGGTTCATAGAGGATCATGTCATTGGGCGCGTGGTCGCCCAAGCGCCGTTCGAAGGCAAAGCCCTTCGCCGTGCGGATGGTGTTTTTCAGATGCCCGGCTCCGGCCCCCACCTGAGCCGTCTTCGCCAAGGCAATCGGTACGCCCATTTCGTGGCTTATCGCCTGTGCCATTTCTTGTGCGCGAGACTTATAGATGTCCATTAGCCGTTCGAGCGCGGCGACCCTAGCCTCGGGTTCCGTGGTCGCCCAGTCCGGAAAGGCAGCTTTGGCTGCGGCAACAGCCGCATCGGCATCCGCATCACCGCCTAGCGTGATAGTTGCGATCTTCTCTTCGGTGGAGGGGTCTTCCACGGCCATCTCTCGACCGTCGATTGAGGTGACACACCCTGGCTTCCATTCACCAACCTTGTCAGAGATCTCTGCATCGAACGGGGGTTTGTCCCAAAGACCGGTCAGGTTGCGTACCTTCGGGATGAGTTCTTCACGTTTGTGCTGCTGGGCATGGGCGTCCTGATTTATCCAGAGAGCGTTGTGCGCGCGCGCCGGGCAGGGCTCAGCGCTGTGCGCATCCGGGATGTGGGAAAAGTGGTCGACATTTCGGCGGTTTGGCTCAAGGAAGCACACAATCCGGCACTTTATAGATTCCTCGACCTGTTGCCCAACGAGATTGCAGCATCCTGATGAGGGGAGACGCCGAAGTGCCTGCGATAAAGTCTGGAAAAATGGGATTGGCTGCTAAAGCCGCTGGCAATGGAAATTTCGATGATTGGCAACGCTGTTTGATGAAGCAATCGCCGCGCATGTTCGAGCCTCAGTTTTCTGTAGAATGCTTTTGGACTTGTAGACAAAAGCGCCTTGAAGAGACGTTCAAGCTGCCGCACTGAAATACCAACCGACAAAGCTATTTCTTGAACTGGAATAGGTTCCTCCAAGTTTGACTGCATAAGTCTGATTGCGCTTGCGAGCTTGGTGTTTCGCTTTCCTGTATGCAGGAACTCAGCAACCGACTGCTCTTCTTGCCCAGTCCTAACAGAGCCGCAAACAAGCCTGTCTGCCACCCAGTTGGCTATACTGCTGCCACTGTTTTCGGCGATCAGCTGCAACATCATATCCAAGGTCGCAGCCCCTCCGGCACAGGTCAGGCCTTTTTTGCCAATACAGAAGATGTTCTGCTCCAAATCCAAGTCTGGGCAAGTTTCGGCAATTGCTCCCCTGTATACCCAATGCGCAGCTACCGGTTCGTTCAAAAGTACCCCGGCTTTGGCCAAGGTGAAGACAGCGCTTCCCACCGCGCCTATGCGCGAACCTTTCCGGGAAACACTTCGCAACCAGGCCAGAACTGGCAAAGTAGATGCGTCGACGTATTCTTTGCCTCCCAGCACGATCACCGTGTCTCTTCTGCTGACCGGCATCATCGGACCATCCACATTCATGGACAAACCGTTAGACGTCAACACAGCGTTTCCGTCTTCACTGAACAGAGACCACGAATATCTGGGCGTCTGGTCAAACTGGTTAGCTTCATTCAACACGTCCAGCGCAGCACAAAGATCCAAGGAAGAGGACGACCTCAACAGTAGAAAAGCAAAGTGCGTGGAGACGGCCGAAGCCGCCTCTGGTTCGCAACTCCCGATGCGTGCTGTTGAAACGCCGGGCATGAAGGTCACTAATCTGCATTCGGTTTGGTTGGAATATTCACCAACTTGCCGCGCGGGATCAGGCGGTCGGCGTCATACATAGGCAGGGTGCAGAGCTCACCGCTCTGGGTGGACCCATCGGCGCAGAGTACATCGACCTGCGTGCCCGGACCCTGCGCGGGATCGTCCATGCGCACGATGCAAACACCGCAGCCCTGATAGGGCGAATAGCCCGAGGAACAGGCACGGCCGACTGGCTTGCCATCAATGGTCATAACGCGTCCAAGCTGTGCCACGCCGCCGGTTACCCGCATGCCCCAGGTTCGGCAGGATTTATCGGCGGCCTCCAGCGCTTTACGGCCAACAAAGTCACGGTCGTCAAATTCGACAAAACCGCCAAGCCCCGCGTCGAACGGTGTCGTCTCCGCCCCGAAATCTGACCCGGCATTGAGCAACCCGGCCTCGACCCGCCGCGCGCGGAACACAGGCGTTCCGGTCAGCAGGATATCGAATGCAGCGCCGATCTCCATGATTTTGTCGCCGATTGCAGGGATATCCGTATCAGGCAGCAGATAGACCTCCCAGCCCAGCTCATTGGTGAAACCCGAACGGCTGATCCAGCAAGTCTGGCCTGCAATTGAAACCTCTGCACAATCAAAGTAGCGGAAGGGATTCGGCATCGGTCCGTCAAGCACAGCTGCCAGCAGTTCCAGCGAGCGTGGACCCTGGATCTGGCTGACCCAAACATTCGGATCGTGGATTTTCACATCCAGACCCTGGGCATGCGCTTTGTACCAGCTGAACAGGTCGCCATCGGCCTGCGCCATCCAAAACCTGTCTTCCGCAAGCCGCAACAGCACCCCGTCGGTAATCATGCCGCCATCGTGGTAGCAGGCAAACTGATACGAACAGCGCCCCGGTTTCACCTTGCTGACACTCCGGGTGAAAACCTTGTTCAGCAGCGTTTCGGCGTCAGGGCCGCTGATTTCGATCGGCAATTCACCGGTGTGCCGGAAAATTACGTTGGTGCGCACGGCCCAATACATCTCGTCATCTGTGGCCGTGTCGAGTTTCTCTGGTGTCAGGCGCGAATTGTAGAGCGTGTATTCGGGATCATGCGGCAGCTCCATGTAGCTCAGCGGATGGGCAGGCATGGTGCGGGCAAGCTCGCGTGGACGTGCCCCTTGATTGGGGAGAGCCTTGGCGACGAAACGATAGTGGGAGAGGTCGGTTGTCATGTAGTTCACCGTTCAGAATTGTTAGACATCTGCGGGTGATCTTCGACAAGGATAGATGGGTGCCACGCATTGAGTTTAGGATATTGTGCCGCCTGGGCTTGGCGCAAATCTAATGATTTGCACAAGTCGTTCGAAAAAATTAGACAATAGCTATGCGCTTTCGTTCCTATGATTCTCTCAAGACCTTTGATGTCGTTGCGCGCAATCTTTCGATGACCAAGGCGGCGGACGAGGTGCATCAGTCGAAAGGGTCGATCAGTTACCAAATCAACAAGCTTGAAGCCGAGCTCGGTTTTCGCCTGTTCGAGCGTGCACATGCAAAGCTCGTGCTGACAGAAGAAGGGCGTAGGTTGTGGCATGTGTCCCAAACAGCCTTGAGCCAGATCGACCGTGAAATCGAAGATCTGCGTGGTACCGCGTCAGGTGCCGTGACCGTTGGCGCACTGACCTATTTCTCGTCGCGCTGGCTATCACCAAGGCTCACTCGCTTCTTCGAGGCCAATCCCGGTATCAGCCTGCGGATCGAACCGTTCAACTCCGTCGAAATGTTGAGATCTGTCAAAGTCGATATGGCTATCCTCTGGGGAATTGGCGGCTGGGAGGACCACAAGAGCGAACTTCTTCTGTCCCTGCCTGCCGTCCCGACCGCCAACCGCGCTGTCGCAGAGCGGGTAACGCAGCTTGGATTGCCCGAGGCGGTCAGGCAGCTTCCGCTTTTGGGGGACAGCTCCGGCGATGCGGGTTGGCGGGCCTGGCACAAAGCCGCTGGGCTCGCTTACGCGCCCAGCCGGTCCAGCCTGACGATTCCGGACTCCAACAGCCGCGTTCAGGCGGTGGTGGATGGTCAGGGGATCGCCCTTTGGGATGATCTGATAACACCTGAATTTGACGACGGAACACTTGTCAGATTGTCCGATGTCAGGGTTGAAAACGCGGGGTACTTTGTCATTTTCACGGATCGGCCGATGTCTCAGGGTGCGGAGGCATTTTTGAACTGGTTGCGGGCTGAAAATGATCGCAGCTAGAGGCGGGCCTGAAATCCTGTGGACGTTCAGCTCATGAACGGCGGTTTTGGGGAAATTTGCAAGAACACCGCGCGCTCTGCGCCGAATTTACCAAGGTTTTCTGCGTCAGCGAAAGAGGCAAAAGCAAAAGGCGGGATTGTTCCGCAATTTTCGAATTCATGGTTTCAGATTTGCTGCGCATTGCATGAACGGCTGCTGTTTCCGCTGCCAGGCAGCATAAAATCTTTCGCCGCTTCGGAAAAATCTCTGCTGCGCGCGCATGCAGCGAAATTTTGACACTTCTGCAATTGGCTCTCAGCCAGGTTTCGCCGCGCACAGCATGAATGGCCGCTGTCGATATCGCGTCACAAAAGGGTAGACCCGCATGAGACGGTCATAAGTGACAGATTGCAGCGTCACATATGGCCGCACTGCTCCATATGTGACACTTTCTTGGTCGGGTGGACCCAAAAGTTACAGGCCATCGTGACGTGTTCATGTCATGTTCTTCATAACGCCCATTTGTGCAGCTTCGGGGCGGTTGGGCCTGGAAGGTCAAGAGAAGAAATTTATTTGGCGCCCTCCCATTGACCCTCCAGTTACTGGAAGCCCTACATTCCACCTCGAATGGAAAAACAGGTGAAACATATGCCCGAACCCAAACAGATCAGCCTGCCGATCGAAGGCATGTCATGCGCGTCCTGTGTCGGCAGGGTCGATCGCGCATTGAATGCAATCGACGGCGTAGAGGATGTGTCGGTGAATCTTGCATCCGAAACCGCGCGTATGAGCGTGGACGCGCTCAAGCGCGTTCCGGAAGTCATCGAAACTCTCCGCGAGCTGGGCTACCCTGCGCGGACGGTCAGGGCCGAACTCACGATTGCGGCCATGTCCTGTGCCTCTTGTGTCGGGCGGGTCGACAAGGCGCTTGCCGCGGTGCCCGGGGTGGTCGAGGTGAACGTCAACCTCGCCTCCGAGACGGCGACGGTGGTTTACGTCGAAGGTCTTGTCACGACATCCGATCTGATCGATGCAAGCGGCGCGGCAGGGTATCCGGCCACCGTGGCAACGGCCCAAGCCGGTGACGACAGGGTTGCGCGCAAGGAGGAAGAGGCTCTGGCGCTTGCCAAACGGGTCACCTTTGCAGCCATCCTCGCCTTGCCGGTCTTTTTGATCGAGATGGGTGGCCACGTCATTCCGGCCGTTCATATGCTTATCGAGACCACGATTGGTCAGCAGACGAGTTGGCTTCTTCAATTCGTTCTCACGACAATCGTTCTCTTCGGCCCGGGCCGGACGTTTTACACCAAGGGTTTCCCGGCCCTATTCCGGGGCGCGCCCGACATGAACAGCCTCGTCGCGGTCGGCACCGGGGCGGCTTACTTCTATTCCGTAGTTGCGACATTCGTACCATCGGCCTTGCCTGACACGCTGCGCTCTGTCTACTTCGAGGCGGCAGCGGTCATCGTCGTCCTCATCTTGCTGGGGCGTTTTCTTGAAGCGCGCGCTAAGGGGAGAACGGGCGCGGCCATCCAGAAGCTGCTGGGGCTTCAGGCGCGGACCGCACGCGTGATGCGGGACGGTGAAAGCATAGAGATCGAGATCGATGCGCTAGTTCAGGGTGACATCGTCATCGTGCGCCCTGGTGAACGCATCGCGGTTGATGGCGAGGTCATCGAGGGGACCAGCCGCGTCGACGAAAGCATGCTGACAGGCGAGCCGATTCCCGCTGAAAAAAGTGCCGGAGATCCGGTGACCGGCGGGACGGTCAATGGTGCCGGAAGTCTGCAATTCCGCGCCACCCGGGTCGGCGCCGACACAACCCTGGCGCAAATTATTCGCATGGTCGAAGAGGCCCAGGGCGCCAAGCTGCCGATCCAGGGATTGGTCGACCGGATCACGCTTTGGTTCGTACCTGCCGTCATGGCGATCGCGGCGGCGACCGTGCTGGTCTGGCTGGTTTTCGGGCCTGATCCGGCCCTGACAATGGCGCTGATCGCCGGTGTGTCGGTGCTGATCATCGCGTGCCCCTGCGCGATGGGGCTTGCGACGCCGACCTCGATCATGGTCGGGACGGGACGTGCTGCGGAAATGGGTGTCCTGTTCCGCAAGGGCGACGCCTTGCAGCAACTTGATTCCGTTGATGTGGTCGCCCTCGACAAAACAGGCACGGTGACCGAGGGGCGACCCGCACTGACTGACCTGGTGCTGGCCGAAGGGTTCGATCGTTCAACAACGCTCTCGAAGATCACCGCCGTGGAGTCGCTCTCCGAGCATCCTGTCGCGGACGCCATCGTCCGTGCCGCGCGGGCCGAGGGCGCACCTCTTGCGGGGGCCGAAGGCTTTCAATCGGTCACAGGTTACGGCGTGCGCGCCGTGGTCGAAGACGTGGAGGTGTTGGTTGGGGCCGACCGCTACATGGCGCGCGAAGGCATTGACGTCTCGGCATTGACTCCAGAGGAAACGAAGATCGCAAGCAAGGGTCGCACGGCGCTTTACGCTGCCATAGATGGACGTGTCGCCGCCGTGATCGGCGTCGCCGATCCGGTCAAACCGGCAAGCCGCGCAGCCATCGCAGCGCTGCACGAGAAGGGTCTTGCGGTTGCGATGATCACAGGGGACAAACGCGAAACCGCCGAAGCCATCGCCCGCGAAACCGGCATCGACCATGTCGTTGCCGGCGTTCTGCCAGACGGCAAGGTCGCGGCGCTTGACGGTTTGCGCGAAGGGAACAAGCGCATCGCCTTTGTCGGCGACGGGATCAATGACGCCCCGGCGCTGGCGCATGCCGATGTGGGTATCGCCATTGGCACCGGCACTGATGTGGCCATCGAGTCCGCGGATGTCGTCCTGATGTCCGGCGATTTGCGCGGCGTGGTGAATGCCTTCGAAGTGTCGCGGCGAACCATGCGAAACATCCGGCAGAACCTGTTCTGGGCCTTTGCCTACAATGTCGCGCTGATTCCGGTCGCCGCCGGGGTGCTTTATCCGGCCTTTGGGCTGCTCCTGTCACCAATTCTCGCGGCGGGCGCGATGGCGTTGTCCTCGGTGTTCGTTCTAACCAATGCCCTGCGCCTGCGAGGTATCGCGCCGGCGATGGACGAGCAGCGCGCAATCCCGGCAGAGCTGGCAGCTGTCACTCCTGCTCCAGCAGAATAACGGAGGTTCGACATGAACATCGGAGACGTTTCCCGACAATCGGGTGTGCCCCCAAAAACAATCCGCTACTACGAGGAAATCGGGCTGATCCGCCCGAACCGAAGTGAGAACGGCTATCGCGCATTCACCGAGAACCACGTTCACAAGCTGGCGTTTCTCGGTCGAGCACGGGCCTTGGGGTTCACCATCGAAGATTGCAGGACGCTTCTGGCTCTCTACGAGGATGAAAACCGCGAAAGCGTTCAGGTGAAAACGGTTGCGGAAGACCATCTTCGCCAGATCGAGGAGAAGATAGAGAAACTGCAATCCATGAGAACGACGCTTACCGAGCTTGTGGAGAAATGTGCCGGGGATCATCGTCCGGATTGCCCGATCCTCGCAGATCTCTCACCTGTACGAATGTCCGAATAATCGATGCCGGTTCGGCACGTTTCAGAACCAAATTGCGCGGACCGGCATCCAGATACCCATGAAGATCATCATCAGGTTTTCCGTCAGCGAAATGAACCCCAGCGGGACGGAACTGTCACCGCCGACGCAGGCGCATTTCAACTCCCGCTTGTCAATGTAGACAGCCTTGAATACGCTGACAGCGCCGACCGTGCCGATAAACAGGGCGACAGGCGCCGAGAGCCACAGCAGCGCGCCGGCAGTCATCAGGACACCTGCCAACGCTTCGCCGAACGGATAAAGCTTGCCGTATCGTACCCATTTGCGCGCCAGCAGATCGTAGTTGAGGAACATCGTCGAAAACCCTTCGACATCCTGCAATTTCTGGATCGCGAGAATGGTCATGGACAGCGAAATGAACCATTCGAACCCGCGCAAGGTAAAGACCGACCCGTACTGGTGCCAAGACAGGCCCAGTGCCAATAGCGCGGCGACGGAAAAGATCGCGATGACCGGCTGGTAGGTCGTGTCGCTTTGCTCTTCCTCGGGTGGGTCGATGTCAAAGAACACCCTGAGATCATCGTAGCCGCCGATCCGTTCTCCGCCGATGAAGGTCTGCGGCGTCGTCTCGACCCCGTGCTTCTCCATGAAAGCATCGGTGTCTTCACGGGTCTCAAGCGGATGGTCTTCCACCTCGAAGCCTTGCCGCTCCAGCAGGTCTTTCGATTTCAGACCGTAGGGGCAGACATGGCCCGGCATGACCATGCGATAAAGCTGCGCGGATTTACTGTCTGTGTCCCGGGGCATATGCTTTCCTCCTTATCCGGCGCAGGTGAATTGACCACGGAACCCGGCTTCGTAGTCGGTTCCGCGCTGACGATCAGATCGGTCAGGTCACCGTCTGTCTCTACGATCTCGGCCGATAGCGGGCCTTGAGAAAACGCATTTTCGCCCTGCGCATCCAGGCGCACCAGGTCACCGCTGATCTTCATCGCGGCCCCAGTCCCTTCGCCGGTCTCACCGGTCACCAGCACGGCTGGACTGTCCGAGGTGTAGGCAAATCGGCAGTCTCCACCATTCGGGAACACCGCTGCGATTTCGTCTTCCGTCAGAAACTCGGGATCGATTTTTGACACGACCTCCGTTTGAAGCGCCTGTTGCGCATCCACGACCTGTACCGGCGTTCCGGTCGGCGTGGCCGATGCCTCACCGTTTGCGCCAATGTCAGCAATGAGGTAGCGCATTTCGGCGATTTCCTTGTCCTGCGCATAGATAATGTCGTCTGCGAGCCCCCGGACGCGCGGGTCGGTGATCTCGGCACGAGTCGACGTCATGATGGCGATCGAGTGGTGCGGGATCATGGCGCGCATGTAGGACCTGTCCTGCACCGTAAATTGCCCGCGTACCAGCCAGAGGCTTGCCGCAAAGACAAGTATGGCGCCCCCGAAGATCGCGATGTTGGCTTTGGTGTTCTGATACATGGACAACATGTACGCCAACATGATCACGGCCATGGTCGCCCCCATCAGGATGGCCATGTAAAGGCGTGTCTCCGAAAAGAAGATATGGCCCCAAAGATAGGTGTTCAGGTACATCAGAACGAACATGACCACGGTCGATGTTCCGATCATCATAAAGAACCGTGAGTAGTGCATTTCCAGTCACCTCCTTGCAGTTCTCTGTAAAACAACAACATTCCAGCGCTGGAGAGTTCCAAAAGCGCGAATTTTCGTAGTTTCAAGGCAACAAAGGCGCGTCGTTTGCCCCGGTTCACGGCTTCTTTTCTTTGCCCCTGACGCGCACTGAATTTTCATGGGTCCGAGGAGATCGCGCCATGCAGAATTTCACGAGACGAGAATTGATTTGTGCCGGAGCGATGGGTTGCTTTCTGCCCACAATTGCCTGGGCCCACAAAGTCAAATTGCCCGAACGGTTCGAACCGCAATTGGTAAACACCCGTCGTGGTGACTGGGTTAAAGACGATGTCCACGTCGTTCCCGACGATTTTTTCCTTTATTTCATGCTCGAGGACGGGATGGCGATCCGCTACGGGGTCGGGGTAGGGCGCAAAGGTTTGTACGAACCCGGAGAGTTCACGGTAGCGCGCAAGGCCAAATGGCCATGGTGGCGGCCAACGAACGCCATGATCCGGCGCGAGCCACGCAAATACGCGAAGTACAAGGATGGGCTGAAAGGCGGGCCAAACAACCCGCTCGGGGCCCGCGCGCTGTATCTCTATGATGATGAGGGACGCGATACCTATCTTCGTATTCATGGAACCAACGCTCCGGAAACCATTGGATCGGCCGTGTCGAATGGATGCGCGCGGTTGACGAATGAACACGTAAAAGATTTGTATGATCGCGTAGAAATTGGCGCCCGCGTCTTCCTGTATCCCAAAGTGACAACGGCGTGAGGAGCGTTCTGTCGCCTTGAAGTTCCTCTTCCGGAAATGGCACAAGTGCGGCAGTTGGCGAAAGCCAGTCCATCATTCATGAGGTGACGGAATTGTCTTTGAGCCGGAGGTCTTTCCTTGGCGGGATGACCGTTGCGCTGGCTGGTACCCGCTTGCCAGCAGCGACACGCGAGTTGATCCTCGCGCCCCAATCGATCAAGGCGCGCCTTGCTGGGTACGACGTGTCGATGTTGGGCTTCAACGGTGGTCTGCCGGGCCCAGAAGTCAGAATGCGACAAGGACAAACCGCCCGCATTACCCTCGATAACCGATTGGAGGAGGGCGCTCTTGTTCACTGGCATGGGTTGCGGGTTCCAAATCGGATGGATGGTGTCAACGTTCTCACTCAGGATGTGGTCATTCCGGGCGACACGTATCGTTATCAATTCGGCGTCCCGGATGCCGGCACGTATTGGTATCACTCGCATTACCTGTCTTACGATCAGGTCAGCCGCGGCCTTTTCGGCGCCTTCATCGTCGAGGAGCAAAATGCGCCGGCTGTCGACCATGACATTGTTGTTCAGTTCTTCGATGTCTTGTTGGATCAGTCCGGACAGTACGACGAAGGGTTCAACCCGGCTCATTTCGCGACCGAGGGCCGTATCGGCAATACGGTCACGGCGCTTGTTTCCAATGGAACCAGCAAGAATGTGAGACAAGGCGACCGCCTGCGTTTGCGCCTGATAAATCCCTCTATCGACAGGGTTTACCGTGTCGGGCTGGACGGTCTGGCAGGCAAGATCGTTGCACTGGATGGTATGCCCCTGGCGCAGCCACAGACACTCGAACCCATCCTCCTAGCTCCGGGGCAAAGATGCGATGTGATTGGTGATGCGACCGGGCCTATTAGATTCGACGACAGCTTTGGAGAGTGGACGTTGAGCCTTGGCGAAATCGCTGTTTCCGGCTCTCGTGACCCTGCGAAAGTGCCCATCACCGCGTTGCCCGCCAACCGAATGCCCGCCCCGCAAGACCCCGGCCAAACCGCGGAGCTGGTGCTCCAGGGAGGTGCGGGAAGCGCGTCCCATAACGGCACTGGAACATGGGCGCTCAATGACGTATCTGGACTGCCTCGAACCCCTTTCCTATCCGTCGCGCGGGGGACGACCGTGCGCATTTCAATCCGCAACGAAACCGGGTTTCCACACGTCATGCATCTGCATGGCCACCATTTCTGGGAACTCGATGCGGCGGGGGAAGCCGGTCCATACCGGGACTCGACCTTCCTGGATATCGGCGAGACGCGGGATATTCTCGTCGTCCTGGACAATCCGGGATCCTGGATGCTGCATTGCCACATGTTGAGCCACCAAGCCGACGGTATGGCAACGTGGATCAGAGTCGGCTGAGGGTCGAGACGGATACATACCGTTACAAATCTCTGAATGATAACAGGCCTTTTGCCGTCTACGTAACCTGACAAGCGAGAAACAGGTCCATCGATTGCCAACGGGAGCGTTCATTGACCCTGACACCAAAATCTCTCGGCATGACTGCGGCGGCAGGATCAGCCGCCTTGCTGTTAGGGGCCTTCGTTTTCCAGGCTCTTGGGTACGCGCCGTGCGCAATGTGCATCTGGCAACGCTACCCACACGCAATCGCCATTGGAATGGGCGCTCTGTTGCTCTTTGCTCTGCCGATTTTGCCAATCCTGATAATCGGTGCCCTGTCGGCACTCAGCACATCCGCGTTGGGAATGTTTCATACCGGTGTCGAGCGCGGCTGGTGGGAGGGACCGACTTCTTGCACGGGATCCGGCCTCGATGTTTCCCAAATGTCGGTATCGGAATTGCTGCCCTCTGCGAGTTCAAATGCGTCCACTCTTGTTCTGTGCAATGAGGTTGTCTGGGAATTTCTGACGTTGTCCATGGCGAGTTGGAACGCGATCCTAAGCGGTGTCCTTGCTTGCCTCTGGTTGGTCGCGATCGCAAGACATCAAAAGGGTCGATGGCATGGGGTCGCGGACGTTTCTTGAATCGTCTCGCATTCATCGAAAACAAACAAAGGGCTTCGCTTCATGGTTACAAGACGACACTTCCTTGCACTTTCCGGCTCGCTGTTTTCAGCTTCTCTGAGTTCGCCAGCATTCGCTAAGACCTGGCCGACAACAGCCGAAAAAGCAGCTTGGGATGCGCAGGTCACGCCCGCCAACTATGACCCGGCAACAACCAACCCATGGGGGCTGCATCCCAGGCTGCTGCCGCAACGCGTTTTGGCGAATGACGGTTTGCGCCCGGGTGACATTCACGTCGATGCGATCGCGCGCTATCTGTACCATATCGAGGAAGATGGCACCGCGATGCGCTACGGGGTCGCGATTGCCAAGGGCGATCTCTATGAACCCGGCACCTATACGATCCGCCGAAAGGTCGAATGGCCGCACTGGACGCCAACACAGTCAATGATCGAACGCGATCCGGAGGCTTACGAGCGGTTTGCCGACGGTATGGAGCCCGGCCCCAACAATGCCTTGGGCAGCAGGGCTTTGTATCTATTCGTCGGAGATCGGGATACGTACCTTCGAATTCACGGAACGCCGAGCCCTCGCAGCATTGGCGGCCGGGCCAGTTCGGGATGCGTGCGCATGGTGATGGCCCATATCAATGATCTCTATCCGAATGTCGCTGTCGGATCGACGGCGTTCCTTTACTCGGCCGAAGACAGCGTTACCGCTCGAAGCTGACCTATTCGTAGGACAGAGAATCTTTGGCTCACACGCCGAGTACCGCGTCGTGCAGGGACAACTTGCAACGAATTGTTGGACGAACACTCAAGGCCGCGTCGCAAGTGAATTTTCGAACTGTGCGATCGCTACGGATTTGTCGTCCTCATCGTTCTCGAACAGCTTTGTGGTTCGCACGCCCGGCAACTTGCCAAAATCCGCCATCAGGCGCTTTGGAAAAAATGTGCGTCCAATGGATTCAAATCCTGGTAATTGCCTTAGGATCGCAGAAGTACTGACGCTACAAAAGCCTGAAGCAGCCGGACCGTTTGCCAATGCAAGTTGCAAGGCGCGCTCCGCGACTTCGGGGGACACATCGATCTCTTGTATGACGACATGGTAGGTCTCCCGTGCATGAGCCCGTGCGTAAAAATCGGCCACTTGTGGAGTAATGCCATAAAGCACATCTCCCCGTTCCGGTACCGCGCTCAGCCGGACCGTTCCTGCCGGATCGAAGATAACGCGCTGCGACCCATTGATCATGACGCTGGTATGCGCACCCGCCCCGGACCTGTTATTGATCATAGTGTACAGCGTCAACGCGGCCGGTCCGTCGTGACTGTAGGATGCACTACTGATGACTTCGGCTGAAGCATCAGGGCGCATGTCGTTTCCTGCACCGCACCCCGCCAAAATCACCAAGGCAAGCACCAAGAAAATGCGGTTCAAAAAGAGCAACTTGCAGCCTCCTGCCATGGGTTGAATGACTGAATTTTCGGGAACATCAGGGCCTCTGCCACTCTCGACACCAACTCTTCCGAATTTCACTTCCACCGAAACATGGTTTCGGTGTCAGTTGGTACACGACTCCTCGACAGGTTTTTCTCTGGATATCGCATGTCTTAGATGAAGAGGAGCGTTCGCCCCGAATTGATTTGTCGCAGTTTGTAACAGACCCCGCCTTTGTGACCTCGCGATACAAAACACCGGCTCGCGTGTTATTCCGCATCTGCAGGTGCATCCCATATAGTGGGTATCGCAACACTGACACGAGGTGATCGAAATGAAACGCAACACTTTACTCGCTGCAATGACCCTGGCTGCAACCGCCTTTGGTGGCGCGGCCTTCGCGGATGCCAACCATGGGCACGGTGGGCAGCTTGGTGCCCAAGGTGGGGCAGGCATGATGCAGAACGGTGGTCCGGGCATGATGGCGAACATGGGCGGAATGATGGACATGATGAAGCGCATGCACGGGAACATGATGGGCGGCGGCATGATGGGCGCAGGCATGGGCAGTGGTATGATGGGCCCAGGCATGGGTGCCGGCATGATGCAAATGTTCGACACTGATGGAGACGGCACAACCACGCCGGAAGAAATGCGCACGCGGCTTCAGGCCAAGCTTTCCGAGTTTGACAGCGATGGGGATGGAAACCTCTCGATTACCGAGTTTGAAGCTCTCCACAGCGCAATGATCCGCGAAATGATGGTGGATCGTTTCCAACACCTCGATGCCGATGGCGACGGCGCGGTGACGCCGGAAGAGATGGCCGCTCCTGCCGATAGGATGGAGCGGATGCAGATGATGCGGTCGAATATGGCAGATGCGCCTGCGCGGCCCGGCAACGGTCAGGGCATGGGCAACGGCTCCATGATGCAGGACAACTGAGCCAATGGGTGCCGGTTTATTTTCCGGCACCCGTCCTCACAACGCCAAAACCATTCGCGGTCGGGACATTGAACCGAACCGCGACCTGAACCGTTTAGCCTCGGTATGCCAACAAATAGAGACACTGAAAGGAAAATTCCCATGGCCTATACCTATGATCGCGTCCTGAAAGACACCAAAATCGATGACGCAGAGATGCGTGTTCGGGATGCTTTGGCAGACAAGGGCTTCGGCGTTTTGACTGAGATTGACGTCAAAGCGACGATGAAAAAGAAACTTGATGCGGACATGCCGCCTTACCGCATCTTGGGGGCCTGTAATCCGGGCATGGCGCACAAAGCCATCGAGATCGAGCCTCGCATCGGTGCGATGCTTCCCTGCAATGTTATCCTGCGGCAAGTGGACGGCGACACCGAGGTCAGCGCGGTCGATCCTGTCGCTTCGATGCAGGCGGTGCAGAACCAAGACCTGGACGCGGTCGCCGGCGAAGTCCGCGATCTCCTGCGGGACGCCCTCGACACCGCGTGATGGCGGGATGGGCGTTGGATGCCCTGTCGCAGAGCCAGCGCCATTGGCGGTGCTCGATTAATGCCATCTAATCCCCACGTAAATTCCTGATGAGGAACTGACCCAGTGCTGCCAGCGGGATTGCCATTTCCGGATATTGGAACCGACCTCTTCTCCTTCGACATCGGGGGGGTCACATTCGCACTCCGCTGGTACGCGCTAGCCTATATCTTCGGTATCCTGATTGGCTGGCGCATTTGTTTGAGTGCCATAAGCCGTCCCGCGCTCTGGACATCAGTTGGACCGCCGCTTGACCGGACGCAGATCGAAGATCTTCTGACGTGGATCATCATCGGCGTGATTGCTGGTGGTCGCCTGGGCTTTGTACTGTTCTACCAGCCCGCATATTATCTCGCCAATCCCTTGGAGATTCTGATGGTCTGGCAAGGCGGCATGTCTTTCCACGGGGGCTTCGCGGGCGTTGTCATCGCGGCCTTGTTGTTCTGCCTTCGACAAAACGCGTCATTGCTCAGCACTGGCGACTTGCTGGCTTTGACAACACCACCAGGCTTGTTTCTTGGGAGGCTGGCGAACTTCACCAACAACGAGCTGTGGGGGCGGCCGACGGACGTTCCCTGGGCGGTGATCTTTCCCGGCGAAGTCGCGCAGGCCTGCCCAGGGATTAGCGGCCTCTGCGCCCGACACCCGTCCCAGCTGTACGAGGCGCTATTGGAGGGGCTCATTCTTGGAATGCTGCTCATTTATCTCGCTTGGGGCCGGGGCTGGCTGAAAATGCCCGGTGCCTTGGCTGGCGTGTTTCTGACCGGCTATGGTCTTGCCCGAAGTTTCGTCGAGATGTTCCGGCAACCGGACCAACAGTTTGTGACGGCGGACAACCCGATTGGCCATGCGCTCCATTTTGGTGAGTGGGGTTTGACGATGGGCCAGTTGCTCTCCATGCCGATGGTGTTGGTCGGGCTGGCGTTGATCGTGCTCGCCCGACGGGAACGGGGCCGGACAGCGCCACCCCGCAGATCCGCAATGTAATCACCATACTGATCTCTCTTGACCCTCCTGTGGATGGAAGCCTTAGGCAAGAGAAGCATTCTCGGAAAGGACCGCAAAATGAGCACCCCCGACAGTTCTGAAACCACAGCAGCTTCTTCGGTATTCGTTTGCCCAATGCACCCTGAGGTGCGGCAGGTTGAGCCCGGCAATTGTCCGAAATGCGGGATGCATCTCGTGCCGGAATCGGAGCTCGAGGTCCATTCAGCACATGATCATCACGACCACCAAGCAGGTGCCGCGCCGGCGGATGGACGATATGATCTGGTTCCCCAAGGGCATGATGGTCCCATTTACACTTGCCCGATGCACCCTCAGGTGCGGCAGCCTGATCCGGGCGCGTGCCCGATCTGTGGCATGGGGTTGGAACTGGAATCCGGTGTGCCGGGCGATGAAGGTCCAAATCCCGAACTGGTGGATTTCACACGGCGGTTCTGGGTCGGCACAGTCCTGACGATCCCGCTCCTTGTCCTCACGATGGGGCCATTCGTCGGTTTCCCCGCAGTCCGGACTTTTTTTGGCGAAGGCACCACACAATGGATCGAATTGATCCTGGCAACGCCAGTGGTCTTGTGGTGCGGCTGGCCGTTTCTGGAACGCGGATGGATTTCGTTCCGCACATTGAACCTCAACATGTTCTCCCTGATCGGCATGGGCGTTCTTGCCGCCTGGCTCTTCAGCGTCGTTGCCGTTCTCGCACCGGACATATTCCCTGATGGGTTCCGAGACTCCGAAGGCCATGTCGGCGTCTACTTCGAGGCGGCGGCGGTGATCGTGACGCTCGTGCTGCTCGGTCAGGTGATGGAATTGCGCGCACGTGAAGGAACCGGCAAGGCGATCCGTGCGCTACTCGATATGGCCGCCAAGACCGCGCGGGTCATGCGGGACGATGGCTCCGAAGAGGAGATCCCGCTGGAGGACGTACAGGTCGGCGACCGGCTGCGCGTACGGCCCGGTGACAAGGTTCCTGTCGATGGCGTGGTTCTGGACGGCCGGTCCTCGATCGACGAAAGCATGATCTCCGGTGAACCTGTGCCGGTCGAGAAGACCGAAGGCGACCCGGTAACTGGTGCGACGATCAACGGCACTGGCAGTCTGGTGATGGAGGCGACGCGTGTCGGGTCCGACACGATGCTGGCTCAAATTGTCGAGATGGTGTCGAACGCGCAGCGCTCGCGCGCCCCGATCCAGAAATATGCCGACAAGGTGGCGGGATATTTCGTTCCGGCCGTCATCGGTATCGCGGTCCTGTCCTTCATCGCCTGGGCGATCTGGGGGCCCGCGCCTGCGCTTTCCTACGCATTGATTTCGGCAGTGGCGGTTCTGATCATCGCTTGTCCTTGTGCGCTTGGCCTGGCGACACCGATGTCGATCATGACGGCGACAGGACGGGGCGCTCAGGCAGGGGTCCTAATCAAGAACGCCGAGGCGCTGGAGCGGTTCGAGAAAGTCGATACCCTGATCGTCGACAAGACCGGCACGTTGACCGAAGGCAAGCCGCGGCTTGTCGACGTACTCCCGCAACCCGGCCACGACGAAGCCGAGGTCTTGCGTCTCGCCGCATCGCTTGAGCGCGGATCGGAGCACCCCTTGGCCGAAGCGATCGTCAGGGGTGCGGAGGAGCGAGATGTCAAAATGGACAATGCTCGGGACTTCGAGGCGATCACTGGCAAGGGCGTCAAGGGTGTTGTGGGCGGCAAAGCGGTGGCGCTCGGCAATCTGGCGATGATCCGCGAACTAGGGCTCGAGGCAGGCGCGTTGACCGCCAAGGCCAATGCCCGCCGCGACGAAGGTGAGACGGTAATGTTCGTGGTGCTGGATGGCGACATTGCAGGTCTTGTCGCTGTCGCCGATCCGGTGAAGAAGAGCACACCTGCGGCCATCAAGGACCTGCATGAACTGGGGTTCCGCGTCATCATGGCGACCGGAGACAACGAACGCACTGCCAACGCCATCGGCGCACGGCTCGGCATCGATGAGATCCGGGCCGACGTGCTGCCGGAGGACAAGGCGCGGATCATCCGTGAATTGCAAGAGGCGGGTCACAGGGTCGCGATGGCCGGGGATGGCGTCAACGACGCGCCGGCCTTGGCACAAGCCGATGTCGGCATCGCCATGGGCACTGGCGCCGATGTGGCCATCGAAAGCGCGGGCATCACGCTGGTCAAGGGCAACCTCGACGGTATCGTGCGTGCGCGGCGGCTCGCCCGGGCCACTATGCGCAACATCCGCCAGAACCTGTTCTTCGCGCTGATCTACAACGCCTCCGGCGTGCCGGTCGCGGCGGGAGTTCTGTTTCCCTTCTTTGGCATCCTCATCAGTCCGATGTTTGCTGCCTTCGCCATGAGCGCGTCGTCAATCTCGGTGGTGCTCAATTCGCTGCGCCTTCGCGGCGTTCGTATCTAGAAGCGCGCAACAGCATTCGGACGAACCAAAATTAAAAGGGGACCATTTATGCAGAGCGAAAAAGAAACGTACCGCGAAGATTCCATCAGTCTGGGCGGAGCCATTGCGATGGGAACAGGCGTGATGATCGGCGCCGGAATCTTTGCGTTGACGGGGCAAATCGCGCAGCTCGCCGGCCCGCTTTTCCCGCTTGCATTCATCGCCGGCGCGGTCGTCACAAGCTTCAGCGCCTACAGCTACATCAGGATGTCGAACAAATGGCCGTCCTCGGGTGGCATCGCCATGATCCTGCAGAAGTGCTATGGCCCCGGAGCCATCGCGGGCGGTGCCGCGCTGCTGATGGCGCTCAGCATGGTGATCGCGGAAAGCCTCGTCGCGCGAACCTTCGCCACCTATGTCTTGCGCCCTTTCGATATCGAAGGCGGCCCACTGGTCCCCGCCCTGGCCGTGGCCGTGATCGTTTTCGCCTTTCTGGTGAACATCGCCGGAAATCGCTCGGTCGGGCTGTTCTCGCTGATCATGGCAGCGATCAAGATTGGAGGCATAGCTCTGTTTGGCATCGCGGCCCTGTGGTCTAGTGGTTTTGCGTTCGCCGCTGCGTCCGAGACCTCTCAATCCTACGGGCTCACGGGGTTCATCGCCTCTACGGCGCTGGCCATCCTCGCGTTCAAGGGGTTCACCACGATCACCAACAGCGGGGCCGAGATCACTGAACCAAATCGCAATGTTGGCCGAGCGATCATGTTCTCGATCGGAATCTGCGTCGTCGTCTACCTGTTGGTCGCCTACGGGGTCGGTTCGAGTCTCACGATCGAGGAGATCATCTCAGCGCGTGACTATTCGCTGGCACAGGCGGCGCAGCCCGCCCTTGGACAAACCGGCTTCATACTCACGGTGATCCTGGCCGCTGTCGCAACGGCGTCCGGCGTTCTGGCCAGCGTCTTCGCGGTGTCGCGTATGCTGGCGATGCTGACCGACATGGAAATGATCCCGCACAGCCACTTCGGTATGCCAGGTCCCATCCAACGCCACACCCTGGTCTATACTGTCGTCATCGCAGCGACGTTGGCCGTGCTCTTTGATTTAGGCCGGATCGCATCCCTCGGTGCCTTCTTTTACCTCGTCATGGACATGATCATACATTGGGGCGTGTTCCACTATCGTCGAGCAGACGTCGGCGCCTCAGGTATCGTGCTTTTGACTGCCCTGGCGCTCGATGTAGTTGTACTGGCAGCTTTCACCGTGATGAAGCTTCAAAGCGACCCGATGATCGTTCTGTATGCGGCTGTCGGAATGATCGCTGTCTTCGCTTTCGAGCGCGTTTACTTGTCGCGATGGTTGGCACCTCAGGCCGCGCATTCCCACGGTGAATAGCCAGCCATCATTTAGCCCTGAAGGAATGCGATGCCTTGTGCACCGATTGCGATCAATCCGACCGACAGGGCAAACGCAAACAAGGCGAGCAGCATCAAGCCCGCTTTTATTGGCAAGCGACGAACGGTCGGTCCAAGAAATTCCGACTGCCCGAAAGCTGAAACATATAGCGGCAGCGCGCTGATCATTGTCGCATAAAGATAAACTCCGGAGATGTTCTCAAAAAACGCCGAACGCGCAAGGGTTGGGGCAACGACCGACAACGCGGTTGCACGACTGCCCCCGAATGACTCGAACCAGTCGGCAGACAAAACGTAGATCAGTGCGTGGAGGCTTGGAAAGAGAATGGCTCTGAGCAAGATATCCACCAGCACGAAAAACGCCGTATCTCGGCGGGCGACCTTTGGTTTCTGTATCACCGCGAAAAGAAAAAAACTGACATAGTTTATGGCAAAAACTACGGGCAGACCGTTGGTCGTAACTTGCCTCAGAAAGCGGGCCAGCGATGGCCCGCCGGCGGCAAGAGCCGCTGCAAAGCCCGGCGAAAGCAAGATATAAAGGCAGAGGACCGCCAGTAACGCTGCGAGGCTGAATGCCAAGACAATGCTCACAAATTGAACACCGGGCATGTCGACGGAGAAAAACCTCTGCATGTTAGAACGTTGGCACATATACGGCTTGAGATCGAGGATGTTGAACCTGCGTTTGGGAACCAAGCATTCGCTCCAGGTCTTTGGGACGAATGAAATTTAAGTTTCGAAATCTCCTGAACCGCGTTCCATGTCTCGACTGCAGGCCGAGCGACATAACAAATGGTAGGTTACTGCCGGACCTAGTTGCGGAAATGTTGATAGCATTGGAAAGTAGCTTTTCTGCATGTCTTACGCTGGCGGTAATTTTCAGAACGGAATATTCCTATCCGAGTGGGCGGACTCCTTTCAGGGTCTATTGCAATCTGCGCGGAGATCGCGGCCATCGTGCCGCTTCCATGCAAAAGCCCATCATGGCTGCCGACCCAGATGCAAAAGTTTCGTGCGATCTGACTGCACCTATCGTCGGCGTCGACAGCACTCTGGATGAAACTGCATTGGCGGTAGCGATCAGCGACGCGGGCTACAGGTCTGAGAAGCTGGCTGAAGTTCGGTAGCACAAGACGCGTCAGCATCGCTCCGCTGACCGGAGGGGAATATTGGCTCTTTATATGTTTCTGATATGCAACATTTTCTGACGGCAGCGGCCGAATCTCGCCTTTTTCACAAAAAAGCGACAAACCTTCCTGCGCAGGACGGATTGACTGGATTGCTTCGGTATCCGATATCTAGAGCATGAGCTTTCGAGTTTTCATATCATGCTGGTTCAAGACGTTTACGTGCATTGCGTTTGCGTTAGCCTTGGTATTTTCACCACCTTCTGCCGCTCACGCGGCGTCCGGCATGCATGACGGACATCAAGCCAAGTCTATTGTTGTCGTTGGTGCCGCCATGACTCATGACACCGGAAGCGATGCGCATCACGCGCATGAGAAGCTTAGGGTCGCAAGCGACATCGCAGCGTCCGACAAGGATGGCAAAGAGCAACAATCCCAAGAGTGTTGCAACGGTATCTGTATTTCTGTCGTCTTCCTCGAAGACACCAAGATCGAAGCAGAGCCGGTTGGTACAAGTGAATATGTCATTCTCGACGGTCAAACGTATTCGGTGGAAACAGCAGGGTTCCTGCGGCCCCCTCGATTCCTGATCTGAACCGACGCCCAAAACGGGTGTGAGCCTTGCGCAGAGTCTGCGTGAGACAACGTTCACCAATCAGGTTACTTTCATGAAAATTCATCTACTTATGGGGGCTTCGGCCCTCGGGCTTGGCGCATGCGCCTATGAGCCCACCCCGTTGCCGTCCGTCGCGACCCAACAGGCCGTCGTCAACACGGCAGTTTCATCGCCGATCAGCTATCAGGACCCCTTGGCGGGCTACACCTATCGCGGCCCTACAGGTCCCCGCGACTGGCGTTCCGTCAATCAAGAACAGACGGAGGGCAACTGATGCGGGTATCGAAGTTTCCGCTGGTTTTCGGCTTTCCGCTAATCCTGGGTGCCTGTGCTACCGCTGTGCCGGGCATCTACACGGAACCAAAAGCTGGCTTCGCCAATATTTCCAGCCAGGTCACACCAGCCCTCGGCAAACGGACAGCCTTCGCCGAAACCCAGGCCGAAAACGAGGCCTTGAAGAAGCAGGTGCACGCAATGGTGCACCGCAAGACCATTTCGGCGGACACCGCCGTTCAGGTCGCGCTTCTGAACAACAAAGGGTTGCAGGCGTCCTATGCAAACGTCGGCCTGTCTGCCGCAGAGGCCTGGCAGCAATCGATGCCGGAAAACCCAATCGTGTCGATTGGTATACTGGGCATCGGTGCGCCCGAACTGGGTGCCTACAGGGCGATCGAGGGACTGATCCGGTCGAACGTGCTCGATGCCACCACTCGCAAGCAGCGTACGGCCATTGCAGACGCAAACTTCCGGCAGGCTCAACTGAGCGCCGTGAACGACACACTCGCACTGGCCAATCAGACGCGGAAGGCATGGGTCGATGCCGTAGCCGCCTTCGAGGCTGTGAGTTATCTCCGCCGTGCGAAAGCGACGTCTGACGCCGGATCGGAATTAGCGATGAGACTGGGCGAGACCGGCGCGCTTAACACAGCCGGGCAGGCCCGTGAACAGGCATTCAATGCCGAACTCGCCGGACAACTTGCCCAGGCACGCTTGAATGCTACCCGGTCCAAAGAGCAGCTGACCAGGCTCATGGGGCTGTGGGGCACCGAAGTCGACTATTATGTGCCCGATGCTCTTCCTGCGCTGCCGCGTTCCGTCGGCCGTGTGACTGACATCGAAGCGAAAGCATTGCGAAATCGGGTTGATCTGCGCGTTGCCAAACTTGGCCTGGAAGCACAGGCCAAGGCGTTTGGTCTGACTGATCAGACTCGCATTATCAGCGATCTCGAATTCATTGCCGGGTTCGAAGCGGAGCGGGAAATTGAGGACGGAGAAACGGAGACCGTGACCACCCCTCAGGTGGAGGTGGAGTTCGCAATCCCGATCTACGACACCGGGAAGGCACGGATGCGCAAGGCGGAATTGTCGTACCTGCAAGCAGCCAACGTGCTGGCAGAAAGAGCCGTCAACGTCCGGTCCGAAGCGCGTGGTGCTGAAGCCTCCTATCACGCCGCGTATAAGATCGCCCGCCACTATCGCGACGTTCTGGTGCCGCTACGCACGACCGTCGAAGAAGAGGGGCTGCTGTCTTATAACGGCATGATCACCAACACTTTCGAGCTGCTGACAGACGTGCGCGAGAAACTGGGCGCATCACTGGAAGCGGCAAACGCAAAACGCGAATTCTACATGGCACAGGCTGATCTGACCGCTGCGATCTATGGCGGCGGCGAAGGCGGTGGCGGTGCTGGTGGAGAAGGCGCGACACTTGCCGCCGGTGGCGGCGCAGGACACTGAAAGGAACTGACATGCTAAATAGACGTCAATTACTCGGAGCCGGCGCGGCAGGTGCAACGCTGGTCTCTTCGAAAGCCTGGGGTCAAACCCTGAACATGGGCCTGCCCGAAGCTGCCCAAATGGATAGCGCAGCAACGGCGATCACGGCGCGTCCTAGTACCGGGCCGGACTACACACCTGTGGTCACATTGAACGGGTGGACCCTGCCGCACCGGATGAACAACGGGGTGAAAGAATTTCACCTCGTGGCCGAACCGGTAGAACGCGAGCTTGCCGACGGCATGATCGCGCATTTGTGGGGCTACAACGGCCAATCCACCGGCCCGACGATCGAAGCAGTCGAAGGCGACCGGGTGCGCATCTACGTCACCAATAAGCTGCCGGAAGGCACAACGGTGCACTGGCACGGGCTCATTCTTCCTTCAGGCATGGATGGGGTCTCCGGATTGAGCCATCCAAGCATCCCGCCGGGCAAAACCTTCGTCTACGAATTCGACTTGGTGAAGTCCGGAACGTTCATGTACCACCCCCACGGCGATGAAATGACCCAGATGGCGATGGGGATGATGGGCATGTTCGTGGTCCACCCCAAGGATCCCACATTCATGCCGGTGGATCGTGATTTCCTGATCATGCTGAATGCTTTCGACATCGATCCGGGTACCTATGTACCCCGCATCATGACGATGACGGATTTCAACCTTTGGACCTGGAACAGCCGGATCTTCCCCGACATCGATCCGCTGGTCGTGAACAAGGGCGACCGGGTGCGAGTACGGGTTGGGAACCTTACGATGACGAACCACCCGATCCATATGCACGGCTATGACTTCAAGGTCACCTGCACGGATGGCGGCTGGGTGCCGCCTGAAGCACAGTGGCCGGAGGTCAGCATCGACATTCCCGTAGGTGCGATGCGCGCCTACGAATTCGTCGCCGATCATCTGGGAGATTGGGCGATCCATTGCCACAAATCGCACCATACGATGAACGCCATGGGCCATGACGTGCCGACGTTCATCGGGGTGAACAAGAAGCCGCTGACCCAGAAGATCCGTCAATTCCAGCCGGAATACATGCCGATGGGCATGTCCGGCATGGGGGACATGGCAAAAATGGAAATGCCGCTACCCGACAATACCATCCCGATGATGACGGGTTGGGGCCCGTACGGACCCATCGAGATGGGCGGCATGTTTTCGGTCGTGAAGGTGCGGGACGGCATCGACGCGGACGATTACTCCGATCCCGGCTGGTACGAGAACCCTCCGGGCGAGATGGCCTACGAATGGACTGGCGAATTACCCGACTTTGCCTCCAACAACAGCCCCAAAACCATTCTCACACCGAAACCAACCTCGAAGGGCTGAGCGGCCCTTCGTCATCTCCAACCGAACCAACCTACAGGACAATAAAATGAGAAATCTTCTTTTGACGACAAGCTTCGCGATCGCGCTATCAGCACCGGCCTTTGCTGCAGGTACACACGACGGCGGACATGGGGAGACCAAGCCAGCCGCAATGATGGTCGGCATGCCGGGTGACGCCGCCAAGGTTGACCGCACAATCGACGTCACTTTGCTCGAAAACGATGAGGGCCAGATGCTGATCGAGAGTGAGCCGATGGATATCAAGGAGGGCGAAACCATCCGCTTCAACATCACCAACAAGGGTGAGCTGGAGCATGAATTCGTCCTCGACACGGTAGAGCGTAATGCCGAGCACAAGATCGAAATGGCCAAGATGGACATGGAACATGACGATCCGAACCGTATCCGTCTCGATGCGGGCGCCTCGGGCGAAGTTGTCTGGACTTTCGCAAATTCTGGCACATTCGAAGCAGCGTGCCTGATCCCGGGCCACTACGAATCGGGAATGCACCGTGAGGTCGCAGTCGGTGACCAGATGGCTCAGGCTGACGTGGAATACACAAGCGGCACCATCAAGAAAATCGACGCAAAGGCCGGCAAGGTCACAATTATCCACGGCCCTCTCGTCAACCTGGATATGCCGGCAATGACCATGGTGTTCCGCGCCGACGAGGCGATGGTGGCCAAGATGGCGGAAGGTCAGGACATCGAGTTCGTTGCCGACCGGGTCAAGGGTAAACTGACCGTCACGCAGATGAAGTAACTACTAACAATGGGGCCGGGGGTAAACACTCCGGCCCCATCGCCTTGATCGCTTAGCCCAAGCAAGCAAGAAGATCCCATAAAATCAAGCGCTACGGAGGTAGCCGAGCATGAAGAATTTCCTGAGAACCTGCACCATCGCCCTTGCGCTTGTCCTTCCGGCTTTTTCAGTGGGCGCTTCCAGTGGCAAGGGCCAGCAGCCTCACGCGCGAGCCTTCGAAGTGCCTGGCCATGATCCGATCGGGAAACCCGGTGATGGCTCCTCGATCGACAGGACGATTGAAATATCCATACGGGAGACGGAAAGCGGCTACATGCTTTTCGAGCCGGACGCGATCCAGATTGAAAGCGGCTCGGTTGTCCAGTTTTCAATCAGAAATACCGGCGCATTGGATCACGAGTTCTTTCTCGGTTCCTTTGACGAGGTCGCAAAACATCAGCAATGGATGCGCGAACATCCCGATATGCAGCATGACAGCGCCAACTCGGTTTCGATCCCTAGTGGGCAAAATGCCGAGTTGATCTGGGATTTCTCCGATATGACCAACCTGGAGTTCGTATGCTTGATTCCCGGCCACCGGGAAGCGGGCATGTGGGGCGTCATCATCGTGCACGATCACCTTGCGCCGAAGTCCAAGGATTAGACATTTTCAATGTCACTCTTGGATAGGTATCACCTGCTTGTACACGACGTAGCTGCCGCCCTTGGGTACGACTACAGCGATGCCACGCCGGACTGGGTTCATCCGTTCATTCATCTCATACTGGTCTTGGCCCCCGCGCTGCTGATCAGTGTTGGCTCATATCTTGCTATTCGCGGCATTCTGAAGCTTTGGAAGTACCGCAGCACGCCTGCGATCCACCCAGAGCCCATACGAGGGCTCGAAGGAAGTCTTTTCAGCACCGTCTTGCGCTATTCAAGAAGGCAGCAAGCGTTGATGATCGTGGTTAGCCTCATCGCGATGCCTATACTCTATCTGACTTTGGAACTGCCAAAACAGATCGTAAACAACGCTCTGGATTCTGGCCGTTTCCCAGTTGCCGTTTTGGGACGAGACGTCGACCAGGTCGTTTTCCTCATGCTTCTTTGCGGTCTCTACCTTTTGGCTATTATCCTGAATGGGCTAAACAAATATAGCCTTAACGTCTTCAAAGGGTATGTCGCCGAGCGTTTTCTGCGGCGCTTCCGCCTGCTGGTCTATCGGCAATGGCGCAGCGATCCAGACTCCGGAAACCAAAGCGAGATCGTCCCTATTCTCGCACAGGAAGTCGAGCCCATCGGTGGCTTCGCGGCAGATGTCCTTACGCTGCCAATCCTGCAAGGCGGTACGCTTCTGACGATCCTGTTTTTCATGTTCGTTCAGGACCCTGTCTTGGGTGCCGCCGCACTGACGGTACTGCCAATTCAGCTCGTGCTGCTGCCCAAGCTGCAACGGCGGGTCAACGCGCTTTCACGCACCAGGATCAAGGAGGTCCGACAGCTTGGCAGGCAGCTCAGCGATCAATTGCGCGAACGGCAGGTCAATCCGGCCGGGCTGCTGCCAGTAAGCGCAAGTTTTAGAGAGCTTGAGCACGTGCGCAGGAAGATTTTCCGTCTGAAGTTCTTCATCAAGGCCCTCAACAATTTTCTGACCGCGCTGACGCCATTCCTGTTCTACTCTCTGGGTGGATATTTCGTCATCGAAGGGCGGATCACACTCGGCGCGCTGGTGGCCGTCCTGGCAGCGCACAAGGACTTCTCGGCACCGCTGAAGGAACTTTTCCGCTACTATCAGACCTTGGAAGACACCCGAATCCGGTATCACGAAATCACGGCTTTTTTTGCCGGGTCAGGCCACTCGTCCGAAGTGGCCCAGGCTGATGACAGTACGCTGGAAAAGGTCAGCCAATTCGAGCAATCGCCGCTCAGAAAAACGACTTTGCCTTTCGAGGGGCATGGAGACCTCGCTTCACAATGAAGGAGTTTGATAGCATGAAATGGGCAGCAATATTTTTTGCTCTGATCGCCGTTTCTGCGGCAGGATGGTACATCCTGCAGCCGACCCACTCCCAGACGAGTACTCAGACGGACGAAAGAATGGCACTTCCCGCAGGTGCGCTTGCAACTGTCAGGCTGCCCCCAAGTTTCACCGAGCAAGAGCAAATCGGCAAGCGTGCCTATGGTGCGGCCTGCGCGACCTGCCACGGCGTCAATGGGCAGGGTCAGGACGGCGTTGCTCCACCGCTGGTGCACAAGATTTATGAGCCGGGCCACCACGGTGACATGGCGTTTGTCCTCGCAGCACAGAATGGTGTTCGGGCGCACCATTGGAAGTTTGGCAACATGCCAGCTGTCGAGGGCGTAACACGAGCAGAAGTATTGAATATCGTGGCATATATACGGGCTCTTCAAAGGGAAAACGGAATTAACTGAGTGACCTGTCGACCTGAGGCAAAAGCATAACAGCCATCCAGTAGATAATAACTGTCATCAACGGGGAGAGAAACGAATGAAACCTAAATTTATCGCAACGCTAGCATTGGCATTGTCCGGAACAGGTGTTCTCGCCGATGGACATGCAACCGGCGACGCATCGGCCGGAGACAAGGTATTTAACAAGTGCAAGGCCTGCCACTCAATCGTCAGGACGGATGGTGACGTTATCCGAAAGGGTGGCGCGGTTGGGCCAAATCTTTATGGTGTGTACAACCGAACAGCAGGGACCGAAGAAATGTTTGGGAATAAATTTCGGGACTCTATTCGTGAAGCGGGCGAGAATGGCTTGGTCTGGAACGAGAGCGATTTCGTAGCCTATATTGCAGATCCGAAGAAGTTCCTCGCGACTTTTCTGAACGACAGCAAGGCGAAATCTGGCATGTCATTCAAATTGAAGAAAGAAACGGATGCCAAGGCAGTCTGGGCTTATCTCGTTTCGGTTGGACCGGAGGTTGAGGCCGATTAGATTTTTATTCGTTTGCACGGCTCTTTTTATGCTCGGTGCGCCCTTTGTAGCGGCTGAAGATGCCCCTCTGTTTCCAGTCAGACCACTGGTTGCACCGGTTGGGGATCACGCACGTGAACCCTCGCTTTCAACACTGCCCGATGGTCGGATCGTGATGAGTTGGACCGAAGGTAACAACGCCGTTCGGATGGCCCTGTTCGATGGCACCTATTGGACGGAGGCGCGTACAATTCATCAATCTGAGACACTGTTTGTGAACTGGGCCGACTTTCCGTCAGTCGTTGGGCTTAGCGATGGGACGCTTGCAGCGCATTGGTTGGAATTGAATGGGCCGGGCAGCTATCAATACGACGTAAAGATCGCTTTCTCCTTCGATGAGGGTTTGAACTGGACAACGCCAATCATACCCCACGATGACCGATCAAAGCGTGAACATGGTTTCGTGTCGCTAATCCCTGATGATAGCGCTGGTTTGACAGCTCTTTGGCTAGATGGTCGTGCATACGATAATCAAGCCGCAGACGACAGCTATGAGAATGCCATGCAGGTCCGCGCACGTCGCATTGCGCCGGACGGTTCAATGGGACCGGAAAGCCTGCTCGACCCACGCGCTTGTACGTGCTGTCAAACATCGGCCGTCCGCAAGGAAGCAGGTAACATCATAGCGGTTTACAGGGACCGAACAGCCGAAGAAATCCGCGATATTTCGGTTGTCAGGTTGGTCGAAGAAGAATGGACCGACCCCGAAACAATCTACGGCGACGGCTGGGAAATCGCAGGATGCCCTGTCAACGGACCTGCCATCGATGCGTTGGGAACGTACGCGGTAGTCGTGTGGTTCACCGGTGCCAATGGCGAGGCAAAGGCTCGAATTGCGTTTTCCAGGGATGGGGGCGCATCCTTTGAAGACCCGTTGCAACTCGATCTCGGCACACCCGCAGGTCGCGTAGATGTCTTGCAGATGGGTGACGGCAAAGCACTTGCTCTTTGGTTGGAGTATGCGAATGGCGGTGAAGCAATAGTCGTGTGTCAGGTGTCGCCGGAGAGCGGGTGTACTTCGCCACAAGCACTCCACATCAATCGTGGGCGAGAGTCGGTAGGATTTCCAAGGATTACGCGATCAGCAGCTGGCGTTGTCGTTGCGTGGACCGGGTCTGCACAGGGCAACTTGGCGGGGACAACCGTGGTTGGTGTCGAAGTAGCGATACCGTCTCCCGCAAGGTAATCTTCAGGACCAAAGCGACAAGTCGGTTCAAGGCTGTTCCATGGCGGTGAAAGTCAATATTCCGTCCTACTCTTAGAACCCCGCAAACGGATTATTCTAGCCTTGGAGGTTTATCGCTGCGCGAGGATCTCGTAGCCAAACAATCTGGTCACTAGAGCTTCGAAATCGTGAAATCTTTAGATCAAGAGCGCAACAATTGGACCGTCGAGGAATCGCTTCAAGATCGTCGGTAAACCATGGATAAAGATCCCGTCATTATTTACGGGACTGGTGTGATTGTTGTAGGTGCTTCAAGTTGTTGTGCGCCTTACTGTTTTCGAAAACATGCTGCGAAGAGACAGCGAAGGTGGAGTTTGGACTTTGTGACATTTAGCCAGATTGAATGACCGCATTGGCAACTTGAGCTGCAACGCAGCGACAAACCTGCCGCATGCGCGAAGCCGTGCTGCGTCAGCGAAATATGAAAAACGAATGACGGCATTGTCCCGCGATGTGCACCTTTACCAAGCATAAGCGAAGGTCGGCATTAGCCGGAGAAGAAATAACATAAACTTCATTATGCGACTTTATACTTAGCGTTGCGATAGTATATTATTGTATGTATGCTGAACTCCTATCACGGAGGCTCCACAGCATGCGCCATTTACTCAAGAAGCTCCTCCCCTCGGTCGCAGTCGCTTTGACCGTGACAGGTTCTTCGCTGCCAATACCCGCCCGCGCGCAGACATACCCGATCGATTGCGCGATCCTCTTGTGCCTGTCTGGCGGCTGGCCTGCTTCCGTCCCTTGCGCCCGAGCCCGCGCCGAATTTATCCGGCGGATTACACCTTGGCCGGTCGAACCACCGCTGCAAATCTGGCGCTGTCCCATGGGCGCCTCCTACGAGAACGATCGGTTACAAAACAACGCTGGCGGCATCTTTGAAGCCTTGTACCGAACCGACAGCCGTCGACCGCTTCAATCCTTGCCAGTAGATAATCTCGTTCCCACCGACCTCGCCCTGCGGCTCGTTCAGGACCGCGCGGACATCGATATCAGCGGGCCAGAGTTCAATTTCGTGCGGTCCATCCGCGTCTTCGATGTACGGTATGCACGACAGCACGAGTCCGGGCGCGATGGGGATTGTAACCGAAGCGCGACCGTGGTCCTCGGCACCTACGGGACCCAAGGCGATTTCTCATGGCAGCGATCTTCGATAACTGCCCTGCCCGAGGCCCATGTGGGACTTGAACGTTGGGGCGAGCATTGCCCTGGCATTTATCACCGATCCGTCTTCGTCGATTGGCGTGACTATGACGGCAACTACGGGTTCGAGCAGGTGAACTACTGACCTGCCGCTACGTAGATTTGTCATGGAAGACGGCTTCTTTGGCTTGCACGACCGCACCGCATACGCTTCGCGGTCCACATGCTGTTTGGCGTTTAGGCAAACACCGCGGGTTCGCTCTGTTCACCCGTCGTCGCTTCTTCCGATCCTCGTCAGCGCATCGAAGTCGATTTCTTGCTTCTGTTCGTCACTTATATCCGGCCGGGTTTCCGATACCGGCTGGGGCCCTTGGACGTCCCACATCACCGCATGTGAGCCTGTCCTCCAGCGATAAACCCAACCAACAACACTGCACCCATCGGTCCCGATCAGATTGGCGATCGCGACGCCCTCACCCTTATCTTCGTTCACTGTTTACTGGCTTCCTGCACTGCGGCGCTGCGAATTGCGGCGTGGGGTTGCAGAGCGTTCACTACGACCGCGCGCCGGGCTTCTTTGATGTTGGCTAACTGGTCCTCGATGAGGAAATGATCATCAGACCGGGAAAGTGGGTTCCCGTGTTCTCAACAATTCATTGGCTTCAAATCCTGTGGTCGGGCTCCGTGGCGGCTTCAACGATCGCCAGAACCTCGAACGGGTCAAAGCCGATGGCGCGCGCCAAGACGACCAGCTCGACAACGTCGACCCGGCGCTGGCCGCTCTCAAGGCGGGCAATAAGGGACTGGTGGCATCTGAGCCTGTCTGCCAGGTCTTTCTGACCAAGGCCCGCTTTGACACGGGCGTCGACCAACGCCTGACAGAGTGCCACTTGTCCCTTGCTTCTGATTGTCTTTGCCACGCGTCACATACCTTTTGTGACGTCGCTAGCGGATGAAATCTGTTATCTAAAAAGTAGATATATGAGGGTGTTATCGGCGTCTGGTTTCCATGGGCTGCAAGTCTGATGCTCCCGAGGTTGCCCATCAATCCCCTACCAATTGCAGGAACCGGCCATATTCCTCGCTGACTTCGCGCGCTTCCTCGAAGGCGCGGGCCCGTTCACCGTCGAGGCAACGGAAGTAGCTCTGGATATCCTGAATGTAATCTTCGAAGTCGCCGCGGATGATATCCGCATAGTCCCGCGCGGCCTGCGAATCGCTTGGCAGGAAAGGACGGGATGGCGCAAAGCAGGATTCCGCCAAAACCGGCCCAGGAACGCAGATCAGAAGGGCCATAGCTTGCAATGGGAGCAGGCATGTCAACCTTGGGTTTCTCAAACCTGTTATCTCCTTGATCGCGGACACTGGCCGTGACTAGTGTTTGCGTAACCAAACTACAGCCAAAGCACGATATTACATCTTGCGGTTGATAATATACTATCGTAACTCTGGGCTTCAAGTAGGAATGCCTGGGGTCGCGCCATTGGAGAAAGCGTGAGCCGGGCCATGAACTGGGACATCGAAGCACCAAATGTGGTTACGGAAGCCAGGTTCCGCGAGCTCGTGGAAAGCGGCTATAGCGCAGAAATCCTGTGCCAGGAGTCGGCACATAAGAAAGGCCCCAGCTATTACGGGGTCTGGATCATGCGCGTTGTCTCTGATGATGGGGTGGAAAAGCTCCTCGTCACCGCCCGCACACGGACGACCTACAACGATATCAAGATCCGCGAGTTCAAGACGATCTCCGGCGTGGTGTCTTTCTTCATTGGCCTTGGCTTTGCGCATGTCGACCTGCCGCTTGAGGCGGGCACAAGCCGCACGCATAAACTCGCCCCGTCAGACAAAGCCTCGTCAGACAAGGCCGCTGACAACTAACCTCGTCTGCCTCTGGCTGGTCGCAGCACCTGCCTCAGCGCAAATGGTCCTGGTCATGGAGAGCGACGGCTCCCTGATCCCGTCCCGCTCCCAAAGCAGCTTTGCTCGAAACTACTATGACGGGATTGGTCAGAGTTCGGCTTCCGATGGGATCGCGATCTTCGGCGAGGTAGAGGCCGAGCAAGAGGGCGTCCAAGTCGCGGCCCTTGCCCGCATGACTCCCCTGCCCCGCGCCGATGTTCTCTCCGGGATTCAGACCACGGCCTTGCGCTATGCCGGCCATCCTGGCCTGCGTCGCGCGGGGCTTTCCGTGACGGATTGGCTGGCTCTCTATCGGGCCAATATCGAGGTTGAGAGCGCCTACCGGCAGGATGCGATTTCAAGTGCAGGTGCCATTGGCCTTGGTCAATTGATGCCAGCGACGGCGCGTGATCTGGGCGTCGACCCGCGTGATCCGCTGCAGAACCTCGACGGCTCCGCCCGCTACCTCGCGATAATGCTGGAGACGTTCGGCGATCCGCACCTGGCGCTGGCTGCCTACAACGCCGGACCCGATGCGGTCCGCCAGTATGGCGGCGTTCCCCCCTACCGAGAAACCCAGAACCACGTGGCCCGCGTCATGGCCGTCGCGGCCCGATTGGAAGGATCAAATTCATGAAACAGATTTCAAACCTCTTTGTCGCCTCGCTGGCGCTATTCCTGCTGATTGCCGAACCCGCCCTCGCCCAGAGCATTGATCTCTCCCCGATCCAGAGCCTGTTACAGGGCATCGTGGATGCGCTGACCGGCCCACTTGGCGTTGTCATCGCGACGCTTGCCGTTCTCGGCGTTTTCTTGAGCTGGTTCTTCAACATCATCGACCTGCGCCAAGCGCTTTGGGTCCTCGTGGGCATCGCCGGTGTCGCGGCTGCCCCCACCATCGTTGCCGCGGTCTTTGCCGGTGGCTGAGCGCTCGCCTCTCTTTCTCGGCCTCGTGCGCCCGCCGAAGCTTCTGGGCCTGCCCATCATGTACGCGATGGTCTGGCTCTTTGGCTCGGTGCTCTTGTTCGTCTGGGTCCAGCACATCGCGGTGCTGGGCGTGGCCACCCTTCTCTATCCGGTGCTGTGGAAGGCCGCCGATTGGGACCCGCGTTTCATCGACGTGATGATGACGGCCCTGCAGGAGACACCGCCCACGCGCAACAGGTCCATCCATGGCGGGGACAGCTATGCCCCGTGATGACGCCCGTGATGCTGCGCTCGATGCCCGCACGATGACGCCGGACTGGTATGCGCGCGAGACCCGCCTCGCGCATATGCTGCCCTATGTGAGCCTCGTCGACGACCAGACCGTGCGGACCCGGGTGAACGAACTCTTCCGCTGCATCCGGCTCGAGGGGATCAACAGCTACACGACGGACGATGCCTATCTCGACAAGGTGACGGCGCTCTTTGCCCGCATCGTCGCGCAGCTCGGGCCGGAATTCAGCTATTACGTCCACAAGGTCTCCAAGGCCATCAAACCTGATCTCGACCCGATCCGTGAGGACAGCTTCGCAGGCGAGGTTGACCGGCGCTGGCGCGCGAAACTCGAGACCAGCGGGCTCCGCGACAAAACACTGACGCTCACCGTCATTCACCGCCCGCCCCCGAAAAGCCTCCTGCCGTTCCTCAGCCGCAGCGCGCCGGACCGACTGAAGGAGGAGACCCGCAAACGCCTGCAGCGCCTCGGTGAGGCCGTGAACGTCTTCCTGTCCGGCCTCGCAGAGCTCAAGCCGCGCATGCTCTCAGCCGGATCGGGAGAGTTGGTGGGATTCTTGGGCGCGCTGAACACGGGCACCGAGCTGCCGCTCTACCCGGCCAACACCTACGGCTTTTTGTCCTTCAACGTCGCCAATACCCGCGTAACGTTTCACGGAGACCATTTCGAGCTTTCCGAAGGCGTCGTGGGCCATCGCTACGGCAAGAGTTTCACCATCGGGGAATATGCTGAGGCCACCTCCTGCACCATGTTCGACATGCTGAACCTGCCGGTCGACATGATCGTGACGCACTCCTTCACGCCGATCAATTCGAACCTCATGGCGGGCCGCATCAAGCGGCAAAAGCGCCAGATGCAGGCCAGCCAGGACGCGGCCCTCTCGCTCCTGGAAGCCCTCGACATCGCCGCCGATGATCTCGAGGCCAAGCGCCAAAGCTTCGGCGAGCATCACATGGTCGTGACGCTCTTTTGCGACACGCTCGAAGAACTGCAAACCCTCAGCGCCGAGATCATGAACGCCGCCGCAACCGAAGGCGTGAAGATGATCGGCGAGCGGGTCGCGGCCAAGGCGCATTACTTGAGCCAGCATCCCGGCAACCAGCCCAAGCGCGTCCGTGCCAGCGCCGTCACCAATCGCAACTTCGCGGATTTTGCGGCCTTTCACCGGACACAGCTCGGCAAACCCGCCGCGAAAACCCCATGGGGCCGGGTCGTCACCTATTTGCCCACGCCGGAGCAGAGCGCCTACCGGTTTTCCTATCACGAGCAAGGTTCGCCCGACAAAGAACCGACCAGCGGGCATACCCTGATCATGGGACGGCCCGGGTCGGGTAAATCGGTGTTGTCGGCCTTCCTGATGACCCAGGCCCGTCGCGCAGGCGCACGGATCTTCGTCTTCGATTACCGTAATGGTATGGAGATGGCGGTCCGCGCCAATGGCGGGCGTTACGCGTCCCTGAACGCCGGTCAGCCTACGGGTCTCAACCCGCTCTGGACCGAAACCGATGCACGCGGCACCGCCTGGCTCTCGGACTGGCTCACCACGCTGCTCTACCGCGCCGACAAGCCCCTGACCCCGGCACAGACCAACCGCATCCAGGAAGTGGTGCGCCAGAACGCGCAGGCCTCCAATCCGGCCCTGCGGAACTGGCGGGATTTCGCATCGCTTTTTGTGTCCACCGATGATGGCGGCGATCTGCACCAGCGCCTGTTTGAGTGGACCGAAGACGGCCGCTATGGGTGGATCTTCGGCCAGACGCTGGAAGATACGTTCTCGCTCGAAGGCGAAGTGGTCGGGTTCGATCTCACCGGCATTCTCGACAGCGAGGCCGAGAAAGAACGCATGGCGGTCCTATCCTATCTTTTCCGCCGGGTCGAGCGCGAGATCGAGGATCGTCGCCCCACAATCATCGTGATCGACGAGGCCTGGAAGGCGCTCGACAACGCATATTTCGCCGAACGGTTGTCGAACTGGCTCGTGACTGCGCGCAAGCAGAACACCGTCGCGGTGATGATGACGCAATACGCAAGCCAGCTCGAGCGCACCCGGACCGGCAAGACCATCGTCGAGGCCGTGCCGACGCAGATCCTGCTGCCCAATATCCGCGCGCAGCCTGCGGACTACGCCATGCTGAACCTCACGGAGAAGGAGCTCGACGTCCTTCTCAACACGGGCAGCAACAGCCGCTTGGCGCTCATCCGTGACGATCAGGGCTCGATCGTCGTCGATGCCGATCTGAGCGCGCTTGGACCCAATCTCACCATCCTTGGCGGCATGGAAAAGGGCGAAGCGCACGTTGGCGCCGATTATCGCACCCGCCCGGACTTCTGGAGGCTTTCATGATCCGTATTCTCTTGTCCCTGACAGCACTCGGCCTGCTCGCTTCCTGTGCGCAGTATCGCGAACCGCAGGCAAACTGCTTCACCTTCCTGGCCTCGACAGCCCCTGTCGCGCCTGATTGCACCTTCACGCCTCTAGATGCGCCGGAGGGCGACATTGAAGTCTAGCCTGCCTCATATCCTCGCGTTTTGCCTGCTGCCTGGTCTCGCCTTGTCTCAAGGTGTGCCGACCAATGACAGTGGGCTGACCTCGCGTGACATCGTCGAGACCGGTGATCGCGAGGCTGACTTGGCCGTTCAGGCCGACAAGCTCGCCGTGCGCGAACTCATCGCGGAGATCGAGCGCGAACAGCTGGCAACCCTGCAACGCATCCTCGATGCCCAGACCAGCTTCGGCGGTCAGGGCTTGCCGGCTATGGTCTCGGGGCTGGAAAGCGGCAGCGGGTATCCGGCCCGGTCAGTCGAGGCGGTCTATGGCAATGCCGACATCGACCCCAATCCCGGCGGTGCGCAGATGTTCGGCGACGCCGCCGAGAACATCGAGCAGCTCATCATCCGCGTCGCCCAGGAAACCAGCGACTTTGCGGGTGTCGGCCGCGCTGGTCTCTCACCCGTCCAATGGCGCGCGTTGCTGCAAGCGCTCATCTGGCAGGAAAGCCGTTTCACCATTGGGGCACGGTCTCCCGTCGGCGCCTATGGCCTCACCCAGATCATGCCCGGCACCGCCAGCGATCTCGGCATCAACCCGGATTACTATGACAGCCCTTACCTGCAGGTGCATGGCGGCGCGCGCTATCTCGCGACCCAGCTCAACACATTCGATGGCAACATCATCAACGCGCTCGCGGCCTATAACGCCGGACCCGGCCGGGTGTTCGAGTATGGCGGCGTGCCGCCCTTTGCCGAAACCCAGCATTACGTTCAGGTCATTCCCGAACGCTACAATCTCTACCTGAGCCGTATCGGCGGGATCGAAGCGCTTGGCACGATCGACCCCGCGCTTCTGGCCAATGCCAACCTCTCAATCACCGGGCACGGCGCGGCCTTCTATGGTAACAACTCACCCGCCGCGATCAGGCAAGCCGCCTTCCGTATTGCGGACATCGTCGAGCGGATTTCCGAGACGGAAGACGTGCAAGAAAGCATCGCGCTCAACACCTATGCCCGCGCCGAACTCGTGCGCCTCGTCGCTGCACGCATCCGGCTTCAGGCGGCCCGCACCCGAGTCCTCTCTGCCGAGGAGCTGGCCCAGGCCAGCGCCCGCATGGCCGAAGGCGCGTTCATGGATTTTACGATCAGGGAGATTGAATGATGGGACGGAAGTTTCTGAGAGCGGCCTTGGCCGCAACGCTTGGGATTGGCCTGCATCTGGGAGCCCTCTCCCCTGCCGCGGCGCAGGGCGTGCCCGTCGTCGACACCCAGAACATCGCGCAAAACATCCAGCAGCTCCGGCAGATGATCGAAGACGAGATCCTGCAAAACGAGCAGCTGACGCAGCTCCGCGAACAGCTCGGCCTTCTCACGGATCAACTCGCGGAGCTGCAAAGAACCTATGAAGCGCTCACCCGACTTGCCGAGCTTCCAGAAATCATCCGCACGGAAATGGAAGACGAGTTGAACGGACTGCTCGACCAGGAGTTCGGAGACATCCTCGCCACCATCGAGGCCATCAAGACGGGTGACTTCTCAGGTCTGTCGGGCTCCGGTGCAGGCGAGATCGAAACCCAGATGGACCGGGTGCTGGCCGATCTCGGCTTCGATGAAGACACGCTCTCGGAAATGGCCACCAGCGGCAATCCCGGGGCCAACCGTGTGGCCACGCAGGCAACAACCGGCGCACTCGTCTCAGCCGCCGCCCAGAACAGCTATGAAGATGCCGGCCAGTCGCTCGAGCGGGTAGACCGCCTTGTCGGGCTCATCGACGACATGGAAGAGCTCAAGCAAAGCATCGATCTCAACACGCGCGTGACCGCGGAGCTCGCCATTGCGCTGGTCGCCATGTGGCAACTCGAAGCCATCCAGACCGTAGGCGATGGCACAGGCGGCGTGATCGATGCCGCCACCATCGCCGAAGAGCAGCGCTTCATGGATTTCACGTTACCGGACCTCCGGGCCGAGTGATCGCGAGGGCATGACGGGTGGCGACTGAACAAGAAATCATCGAGGAAGAACTGGTCTACGGTGCCTTGCGCCGCGAACGGCTCTGGCAACGCCTTGGTCTGGCAGGTCTTGTCTTCGGCATCATCGGCTGTCTGAGCGCAGCAGCAGTCGCGATCCTCGATGTCGATCCGCCCCCCGTCGTTGTCCCCTATGATCCCGCCACCGGCTTTGCACTCCCCGAAGCCTCGGTGGGCGCCTCCTCGGTGACCGCCAACCAGGCGATCATCGAGGCGGAGGTGTTCCGCTATGTGGCCGACCGGGAGGTCTATAACCAGCTCGACAACGATCTGCGCATCCGCAGCGTCCTGCGCCGCTCGGACGGAGCTGCCGAGAGCGGGCTGCGCCAGATCTGGAACAGCGCAAATGAAAACTATCCGCCGACCGTCTATGGCCCCAATGCTCGGCTCGACGTGGAAATCCTCAGCATCAACCGGATCGGAACCAACCGCGCGACGGTCCGCCTGCGCAAGCGCCTGACGTCCATTAACGGCACCCAGACCGGCCTCTTCACTGCGACGCTTCTCTTCGAGTTCCGCCCGGAGACCCGCCGCTCCATCGATGAGGTCTGGACCAATCCATTCGGCTTCACCGTCCTCGAATATTCCATCCGCTCCGACAGATTGGAGAACTGATCTTGTTTCCCGTACGAATTGCATTTGTTGTCCTTATCGTTTTGTTGCCGGGGTTGGTCGCCGCCGAAGCCATCCCGCGTGGCGGTCCCAACGACAGCCGGGTGCGCTTGGCCACCTACCAGGAGGGTCAGGTCTACCGTCTCAGCGTGTCACTCACCCATGTGACCACCATCGAGTTCGGGATCGGCGAAAGCATCCGCTCGATCATCGCGGGCGACACCGAGGGCTTCGAGATCGACGGCGTCCCGGGCGGTCAGGCCTTCGCGATCAAGCCCGTCGCGCGCGGGGTGCATACCAATGTGACAGTCTATACGAACCGCCGGAGCTACTACTTCAACGTCGAGGAGGTCCGCAGCCCAACCTTCTACGTGGTGCAGTTCCGCTATCCTGATGACGCTGCGCGCCCGACCCGGGCCATCGCCGCCCAAGCACCAAACTACAATTACGGCGCCAGCGCGCGGACCGAGTTCACGCCAACGCGCATCTGGGATGACGGGACGTTCACGTATTTCGCGTTTCCGAGAAACGCACCTGTGCCAGCGATCTTCCGCTACGCGGGCGGCCGTGAACGCACGGTCAACACGCAAACCCCTGAAGACGGCGTGATCCGCGTCAGCGGCGTGAACCGCCAATGGATCCTGCGACTTGGCGAAGAGGTGGTCTGCATCGAGGCGATCGCGCCCGCGGAGGCCACCTCATGAGCGATACCGGGAACACCGAGCTGGAAAAACGCCTCGCCGCCCTTGAGAAAGGCAGTGCCCGCGCCCCCACGGCGGCGCAGCGCCGGTCGCCCCTTCTCGCGCTGATCGTGATCCTCGTCATCGGCGTGGGTGGTGCCCTGCTTTATCTCCTCTCACAGCCCGACGAAGAGGAAGCCTTACCGACGGCCACCCCGGACGTCTTCCAAAACGAAGGGGACGGCTTTGGCGCTATCGAGACCTTGCCCCCGCCCGAGCCCGAGGTTGTGTTCGTCGGACCAGACCCCGTCGAGCCCAACGCGGAGCTTCTGGCGCAGATCACCGCCCTGCAGGCCCAGATCGAGGAGTTGCGCAACGCCCCTGAACCAGTTGTCGAGGAAGACACCGCCGCCGCAGAGGCAATTGACGCGCTGACTGCTCAGATCGCGGCGCTACAAGCCGCCTCGGAAGCAGCACAGCAACGATTTCAGGACGAACTGACGGCGCGGGATCGAAGTCTTGAACAACTCCGCATGGATCTGGAATTGGCCCAACTCGAGGCCAGCCGACCGCAACCCGCACCAGCGGGCCCCACGGAAGATGAGCTGCGCGCACGCGAGCAAGAGCGACTGCGCCGCGAGGAAGAAGCCCGGCGCATGGCCGAGCTGGAGCGCCGGGCCGCGGAGGAACGCGCCTTCCAGGAGCGGCGCATCGCCTCGCCCACCATCGCGTTTGGCGGTGCCTCAGGAGCGAATGAAACGGCTCTGACCGAACGCACCTTCGGCGAGGTGACGGATTTCGTGCTGAACGGTGCGCTGCCCTCCACCGTGACGCAGGCCGAGGTGATCGCCAATCCTTCCAACACCATCATCCAGGGCACCATGATCCAGGCCGTCATGGAAACCGCCCTCGACAGCTCACTGCCCGGCCAGACCCGTGCCGTGGTGTCCGAGGATGTCTACAGCGTCGATGGCGCGCGCCTCTTGATCCCCCGCGGATCCCGTCTCGTCGGGCGCTACCGCGCTGGCGTCGATATTGCGCAGCGCCGCGTCACGATCGCTTGGGACCGGATCATCCTGCCCGCGGGCCAAACCGTCCAGATCAGCTCCTTCGGGGGCGATGAACTTGGCCGCTCCGGCGTCACGGGTTTCGTGGACACGCGTTTTGCCGAGCGTTTCGGGTCGGCCGCCCTGATCTCGCTGATTTCGGCCGCGCCAAGTGCCGCCGCCTCCGAGGTCCAGGATGAGACTGCCGCCGACGTTCTCGAAGACGTTGGCGATGATCTGGCAGATGCCACGGACAGCGTCATTGGCGATTACCTCTCCATCGGCCCCGTCATCTATGTCGACCAAGGCGCGCGCGTCACCGTCATGGTCGACCGCGATCTGGAGATCTTCTAGCCCGATGTCGCTCAGCTATCTCGAGACATCCCTTGACCGGATCGACGCCGCCGCCCGCGACGATGTCATCGAGATCTGTATCAACCCCGACGGGACCTGTTGGGGCGAATTCCAGGGCGATCACTTCATGCGCGCGCTGGATCAAAGGCTGACGGGCGTTCAGGTCAGGGACCTCGGCAACCAGATCGCCTCCTCGGCCAATACCACGATGAGCAAGGACCGCCCCATCGTCTCGGTCTCGATCACCTACAAGGGGCGCCCGATCCGCGCACAGGTCATCACCCCGCCCGCCGTGCTCTCGGCCTCGTCGATCAGCCTGCGGTTCTTTTCCAGCCTGCCGCTCAAGGGCATCGAACTCGACTTTCTCTTCGGTAAGGAACGCAAGCTCGAAGAACTGCGCCTCGAGAAAACGCGCGAGCTGCGCGAGGTCGTGGCCTCCGGTTTGATCGATGACGCCCTCGCCTTCTGTGTCGAGAACAAGCTCAACATGATCGTCTCGGGCGGCACCTCGACCGGCAAGACCGTCGCTGCGCGAAAGATCCTCTCCCATGTCCCGTCTGAGGAACGCATCGTCACCATCGAAGAAGCCGCCGAGCTTCTACCGACGCAGCCCAATGCTGTGACCCTGATCGCCAATCGCGATGCGGAATTCCAGACCGCCGATGTGCTTCTCACCGCCACGCTGCGCATGCGCCCCGACCGGATCATCCTGGGCGAGGTGCGCGGCAAGGAGGCCATGACCTTTCTGGAAGCCATCAACACCGGCCATGGAGGCTCGATGACCACGCTGCATGCCGAAACCCCGCAATTGGCCGTGCAGCGGCTCGCGATCGCGGCGCTGAAGACCGAAATCCCGATGACCTATGCCGACATGATCCAGTACATCGAGAACTCCATCGACGTGATCATCCAGGCCGGCCGCCATGACGGCAAACGCGGCATCACAGAATTCTACCTCCCCGGCGCAACTGAGATTGGAATTTCCCAATGAAGACATTTGAATACGATATTCTGTCCTTTCCCATGACCCGCAAAGCCAGCCTTGCCGACATGCAGGCCAGCCTGAATGCCAAAGGTGCGAAAGGCTGGGAGGTGGTGTCGATCAGCTCCTCGGAATTCGCCAATGTGGGACACACGGTCTTCCTGAAGCGTGAAACCACAGCCACCGGATCCACGGCATGAGGCAGGCGAGCTGTACCCTCGTACTGACTGCGCTGGTCCTGGGCCTGACGTCGGCACCCGGCTTCGCTGAGCGCAATCTCGTGCCGACCCTCGAGCGCAGTTTCGACGTCTGTCCAGACCGGCCCGCTGAACCCGTGTGGATGCAGGAGATCCCCCTGCGCCAATCTTATCAGCGAGTTCTGGTTCAGGACATCTACCGCGCCCAGAACCTCGAGCGGATTGTCGAGACCGTCAGCTGCGCCTGCGAAATCCGGTTCCCGTCCTGGGACGCTGCCGAAGCGGTGTTTCGGGAGAGCTACGCGAGCGACGAACGATGGGAAATGCTCGAAGCCTCCGACGCCTACAACCGCCGCGCCAACGCCGCCCGAACTGCCGCCAAGGCCATCTGCGACGCCGCAGGTAATTGGTAAGGCAGCCCCGCGATGAGTGTCGTCACCTACTTCGTTGAAACCTCCCAGGGCTATCTCGACACCGCCGCAGAAACCCAGTTCGGATCGGTTGCGGCAACGGTTGGCACGCTTCTGGTGCTGGGAACAACGCTGGTGGTGGTTCTCGTTTTCCTGAACATGGTCTACCAGTACAAGGCGATGGACGGACGCACGGCATTCTGGCTCGCGGTCAAGATCGGGCTCATCGGGATATTTGCAACCAACTGGGTGCAGTTCAACGCCCTCTCCTCCGCCATCCTGGCCGGGATCGACAGCATTGCGGGTGCGCTGGTTGCTTCCGTTGGTGGTGGAACTCCCGGCCCTTCTGGCACTTTCGCAGAAGAGTTTGACCGGCTAATCGCGGAACTAGGGGACTATCTCAACGCCGCTGGGTCCGAGCTGAACTGGATGGCAGGGGCCATGCTCGACATTGTCGGGGTCCTCTTGCTCTCGATCCTCGGCGGGCTGGCCGCCTTCATCCTCGTGGCATCCCGCCTGATGATCGCACTTCTGATCGGGATCGCACCGGTGATGATTTTCCTGACCCTCTTCGAGGTCACCAAGGACTATTTCGCGCGCTGGCTGTCGGCGCTGGTCTCCTTCGCGCTCTACCCCATAGTCGTGGCCGGTGTGTTCGCGACAATCACGGGTGTCTCCTCTGCCCTCATCGGCGAACTCGGCGACCCGGAGGGAGCCTCAAACATCGGCGCGCTCATTCCCTTCTTCATGATGGTGCTCATGGCCAAGGGCTTCATCATTGCCACGCCCTTCATCGTCCGCGCGATCTCCGGAAACATTATGATGCCCGCCCTCTCCGGTGGTCTCGGCGGCGGCTACAGCTTTGCCCGCGCCGCCATGGGAAGCCAGCAGGCCTACAATCGCTACCTGATCGGAGGCGCAAGTGGCGCAGAATACGCAGCCCTCAGGGCGCGGCAGTTCTTCGGCGTGCAGCAGATGCCCGTGAGGCAGGGCATGGGGCAGACGGGTTCCGCAGGAGGCGCAGGATCCGCAGACTCGGGGTCAAAAATGCTGGCGCAGCTGGCGAGACTGGGTCGACTTGGCCGACGGTGACGGCCCGTAGCGGACCTTCACATATCGAGTCGCGAAGGTCCGGTTCCGGGGTGTTACTAACATGAAGGAGTGCGCAACGGAAAGCCGTTGCACCATCAGAACATTGACCCCAAGTCAGAAGCCCCTGTCGGGTAAGCGGCAGGCATCGCTTTCACCTGCGCCGCCGTCAGCCCCAGCTTGATCGCCAGCGAGAAGACGTTGATCAGCTCGGCATACTCCGGGCCGAACATGTGGGCTCCGAGGATCTTGCCATCCTTGCCGGTGATAATCTTCGCACCGGCATGTGTTTCACCGATGCGCTTCTGCGAGAACCAGCCCGAGGTGTCGGTGAAGCTCACCTCCACATCACCCACCTCTCGCGCCTCTTCCTCGAGCAACCCGACCCGCGCCAGCTCGGGTATGGTGAACACCACGCTCGGCACTCCAGTGTAGTCGGGTTCAGTCCGCTTGCCCTTCAGCATGTTGGAGGCGGCGATCTTACCTTCGAACACAGCTACCGGGGTCAGCGGCTTTCCTGGCGAGGCGGCAGCGTCTCCGGCCGCATAGATGCGTGGGTTCGACGGAGATTGCAGCCAAGGCATGACCTTCACGCCACCGTGCTCGGTTTCGATATCGGCAGCCGCAAGGTCAAGATGGTCGATGGCAGGCACCCTACCTGCACCGTGAACGACGAGATCGGCTTCGATGGAATGGCTCTGACCGGCCCTGCGGTAGAGCACCCGGCGCGCCCCATTCGCGTCCTCGATCCGTTCCATTTCGGCCTCGGCCGCGATCTTAATCCCGGCTTCGCGGCTCCGTTCGAGCAACATCTTTACGAGTTCGGGGTCAAACATCTTCAACTGGCGTGCGCCGCGGTCGAGGATTGTCACCTCAGCTCCCGCCAGCGCGGCGATATGGGCGAATTCGAAGGAGATGTAGCCGCCACCGACAAAGGCGATCCGGCGCGGCAGTTCGGCGAGGTTCAGGAAATCGGTGCTGTCGATCAGTCGCTCGGCACCGGGAAATTTCAGCGGCCTCGGCTTTGCGCCCGTAGCAATCAGTGCGCGGCGAAAGGCGATCTCGCCGTAGCCGTCGATCTCGATCCGGTCCTCGGCGGTGAAGCGCGCGCGGCCATGTAGCGTTTTCACCCCGGCCTCTGTCAGCGCACTTTCCATGCTCTCGGGCACCGGGTCGGTGAAGCTCTCCTTGTGCTTCATCAGCGTGGGCCAATCGATCCTGGTCTCTCCTGCGACGCCCTTGCCTTCGAGCAGCCGCACGGCCTCCACCGCCTCGGCGCCGGCGCGCAGCATCTTCTTCGGGTCGCAGCCCCGGAGTGCGCAGGTGCCGCCATAAGGCAGCTCGTCGACGATGGCGACGGACCAACCCGCCTGGCTGCATTTTTTCGCGGCGTTGATCCCGGCCATGCCGGCGCCGATGACGATCAGGTCGAGTGTCTCGGTCATATGTGCTCCTCGTTCATGCTTGTCAGTCTGGGGCCGCTTACGCGTTCAACGATAGCGACCCATCAATCGTTCACTCAGCCCCCAGATCGCCATAGTGCCTCCACCCGTCGCAATGCCGAGCCAACGCCAGCCGTCCTCTCCGAGCGGCACCAGCCCCGTGCCATGGCCCAGCACAGGAAGCGTCATCGCCAGCAGGAAGGGCCCGGTGTAGCGGCAATGGACCCGGCCACAGCGCCGGGCATTGAACAGGCAGGCACTTCCCATCCACACCAATGCCAGCAACCAGATCCCCATCTTGGGTCCATCGGGCAGTGGAATCGCCAGCACCATGGCACCTATCGGCAACCACCAGGCAAGAGCGGCGCCGAGAGTCGAACCGAGGAGGTCGCGCTTCGATTTTCCGCTCATGCCTTCACCCAGCGCAGCAACTGAGAGCGGCCACGTCCTTCTCGAAGGTCTGGGCCGCAAGCTTCAGCCCTTCCACTGTCGTGAGATAGGGCATGATGGTATCGCCCAACTCCTCGTAGGTGAGCCCGGCTTTCAGCGCCATCGCTGCGGTCTGGATGCTGTCTGCGCCCTCGGGGGCGAGGATCTGCGCCCCCAGCAGGCGTTTGCTGCCTGCCTCGGCCACCAGCTTGATCAGACCGCGCGTGTCGCGGGCGGCAAGCGCGCGGGGGACTGCGTCGAGCGGCAGGACCGAGGTGAGGACCTCGTGTCCAGCGGCGCGGGCCTGTGCCTCGCTCAGTCCCACGCCCGCCACCTGCGGATCGGAGAACACGACCCAGGGCATCGTGCTGTTGTCGTAGCTGCGTGCCTCTCCCGCCACCGCGTTCCGGGCGGCGAGCTTGGCGCCGTAGGCCGCCATATAGACGAACTGGTTGCGCCCTGTGACATCGCCAGCGGCCCAGACGTTCGAGTTGGTGGTGCGCATCTGCGCGTCCACCACGATGCCGCCGCGCGCGCCGGTCACGATCCCGGCCGCGCCGAGGTTCAAGCCATCACTGTTCGGCACCCGCCCGGTGGCAAGCACCAGTCGCTCGGCGATGAAGTTCTCACCCCCGTTACCGGTCAAACGTAGGCCGTCGCCGTCGCGCACCACGCTCTCGTAGCCGGCGACCCGCGCCAAGCGAATACCCTCGGAAGCGAGGTAGCCCTCCAGTGCTTCGGAAATCTCGGGTTCGGCCTCGGGCAGCACACCGCGGCGGCTGACCAGCGTCACCGCGACACCGGCACGGGCGAAGAGCTGCGCAAACTCCACGCCGATATAGCCCGCACCGAGGACCAGCATTGAGGCGGGTAGAACGGTGAGTTCCAGCGCCGACGTGCTGTCGAGGGCGCCGATATCCTGAATGCCGGGGATCGCGGGCGCGTGGGGACGCGATCCGGTGGCGATAACGATCTTCGCTGCCGGGAACGCCGCGTCGTCTACGGTAAGACTGCCTTTGCCGTCGAACCGGGCGCGACCTTCGATGTAGTCCACGTTCTCGTGCCGAGGCAGCACGTCGGCGTATTTTGCCGCGCGCAACTCCTCAACGAGCGCCTGCTTTTGCGCAACCGTCGCAGTCCAATCAGTCACGCTGGCTTCGGCACTGATGCCGTCAAACCGATTGGCGGCGCGGGCGTGGTGAAGGCCCTCCACGGCGCGGATCAGGGCCTTGGAGGGCACGCAGCCCACGTTCACGCAGGTCCCGCCAATCGTCCCATCGCCGATCAGCGCGACTCGAGCCCCGGCTTCGGCGGCGGTAATGGCGGCCGAAAATCCGGCCGAACCAGCGCCGATCACAGCGAGATCGTAACCGCCCTTGGGAGTGCAGCAATCTTTCATATCATTCTCTCTTCAATTCGTGCGTTGGCGCCGCCAGAGCGCAAAAATGGTGATGCCGATGAACACTGCCAGCGCCGGCAGGAGCACGAAGTCGAGCCAGCCCAGCATGGCCGAGAGCCCGACCGCGCCCAGCAGGACCACAAGGACCGGGGTGAAGCAGCACAGCGCCACCAGGACGGTGCCGATCAGCCCGTATTTCAGCATGCGGTCGTCCTTGGGGTTTGTCTCGCGCTCGCTCACGAGACGTCTTCCTGGGCCACTGTTGCTCCATAGCCCACTCCGGTGACGGCGGCGATCAGCTGGTCCGGGTCGGTGGCGAGATCGTCATAGTGCAGGACGTAAACGCCATCCTCGGCCTCGCCCTCGAGGAATTCCGCGATCTCCACAGTCTCCACGCGCTTGAGCGCAGTGGCGACGATATAGCTGCACGAGGGGCAGGTCAGACCAGTGACGTGCAGGCGGGTCTCGGCTTCGGCTGCAAAGATCGCGGTCGGCGAGATCCAGAGGATGGCAGCGAGTAACACTTGTCTCATGATGGGCTCCGATATCAGAAGGTTAGGATGCGCGGCGCGACATAGGGAAAGACCAAGGCCAGCAGCACCACGGCCAGCGCACCCCAAAGCAGTCCGCGCATCAGGCCGCGATCCACCGGGCGCGCGCAGACCCCGGTGCCACAGTCCTCGGCAGACACAGGTCGGTAAGCCTTCCAGAATCCATAGCCGAGCGCCGCCAAGGCGAAGGAGAGGGTTATCCACTTGTAGGAGTAGAGCGCTGTAAGTTGGCCGATGAAGACCCCGGTGACGCCAAGGCTAACCAGGACCAGCGGCAGGATGCAGCAGGAGGTCATCGCCAGCGCCCCGAGCACCCCGGCGCCAGTGGCGGTCCATCCGGTCCTGTCGGGGCTGTCGCCCTCCCAACGTTCGGTATCGTTCGTCTCGATCGTCATCGTGTCACCCTGTTGTCGTTCGATGACTGACAAGATAGGGTCTGTAGCAGCTACAGGATCAAGGAGAAATTTCATGTCGGCTGATCACGCCCCCGCGAGCGAGCTCAAACGCTCCGATCTGGCCAGGCTGACCGGCTGCAACCTCGAGACGATCCGTTATTACGAAAATGTCGGCCTGGTGCCTGATCCGCCACGCACCGCATCGGGCCATCGCCGCTACAGCACGGCACATGTGGAGCGGCTGAACTTCGTGATGCGCGCGCGGGACCTTGGCTTTACTATGGAAGAGATCCGCGGGCTGCTATCTCTCGTCGATCGCGGCAGCCACACTTGTGCCGAGGTCGAGCGGATGGGGCGCCACCATCTCGAGGTAGTGCGCGACAAGATCCGCGATCTCCAAGTGATCGAGACCGTGCTCGCTCAGACAATCGCACGCTGCACCGGCTCGGACACACCAGATTGCCCCCTGCTCGACGTCCTTAGTGCGGGACAGACCAAGTCAGAGTAATCAGAAAGCTCGGTGGAATAGCTGTCATACACGCGAATTGCAGCGAATGGCCGTTGTCCGCCCTCTATGACCGTCAGACCATGCCCACCGCCCTACCGGTGAATTGGCTTTTTGCCACCCTCCTCCTCTCGCAGCATCTCTTCCATTTCATCCAATCCATCGACAGCAGAGCGCATCTGCGCCTCATCATCCACGCCCACTGTCTCGGCATCCGCAACCTGGCCCCCAAAATCCATTTCCATCTGTCGCTGTTCCTCGGCGATTACGGCTTGAACGACAGGCGCAGTCTTCTTTGGGGTGACATCGGTTTGCCCTGACGATTGGCCATCAGCAGCGTGGCGTGCGGCCTCAACGTCGGCGTCGGGTCCGCCTGCTCCGTCCGAAGGCGGCGTCATCGGCATGGCGCGCACACTCAGCGGCAGCGTGCCCTGCGGCCCCCCTCCCCCCGGCTTCGGAAACGGCAACTCCCCCGTCTGCGCCGCGTGGATCGCCTTGAACAGCCGATCGTCAAAATATTGGATCCGCTTCGCGCGGACCGGCATCTGGGCATCGATCACCATGACGATCTCGTCGAGCGGCAGGCGGCGCGCCTCATCCTCGGGCAGGAGAGAGCTTTCTTCGGTCCGGGTGGACTGGCTGCGTCCTTCAAAGGGGTTCTTGCCGATGGACTGGGAGCGCGTGATGACGGTCTTCGTGGTCTTGCCAACCGCCTTGCTCAGCTCTTCGACGGTCTTCTCATCAGAAGGCGTCAGGTAGAGCTTCACGCCCGCGTTGCCCTGCAGGGCGCGGCGGGTGTTCTCGCCGTAGATTTCATCGAGGGCGGGGATGGTTTGCGTGACCACAGCCAAATGCCCGCGATAGGTGCGCAGGGTCTCGATGCTCTCGACCACGATGGGCATCTTGCCCAAGCGATTGAACTCGTCGAGCATGATCATCACTGGCCACTGCTCATCCGGCCCGGGGTCCTTTTCCTGCATCGCCGAGAGGAGATCGGAGAAGAAGAGCCGGATCAGCGGCGCGAGGGGTTTCACCATCAGCGGCTGGACCACGAGATAGACCGAAAAAGGCTTCTTGCGGATCGTGCGGAAATCAAAGTCCGAGACTGCCGTCGCCTCATCGATGGCCGGGTTCTGCCATTGATCGAGCCCCGAGGTCATCAGGAGCGAGACGTAAGAGGTCAGCGTGTCATTATTGGTCGAGGCCAGCCGGGTGAAGATCAGCTTGGCGGCCCTGTTGTCGACCTCGTGGCCGCGCGCGAAGTATTCCTTCTGCTTGTTCCCGCCCGAGGCGGCGATCCGATAGATTTCGCCCAAGGTGGGGCGCTTGCGCTGGAAGGCCAAGAGCCCTGCCGCCACGAAGAGATCGATCCCGCCCTTGAGGAGGCCCTGCACCCGGTCATTGTCGCTCTGCAGGAACAGCGTCGCCAGGAGCTGCAGTTCCATCTGCTGGCGCGCGGGATCTTTCAGTTGATGGATGCGCAGGAGCGGGTTGTAGCGATGGGTGCGCTTGCCCTCCCAATCGGTGGGGGCAAAGCGATAGACCTTGTCGCCTTGGCCTGCGCGGTGCCGGGCCGTTGCCTCGAAACACTCGCCCTTCACATCGAGCGTCACGGCGGAGCCTTGCCAGGTCAGCAGGTTCGGAATGACGAAGCCCGTAGTCTTGCCGCGACCGGTGGGGGCCACGATCAGCGCATGCGGGAAAACCTTCGAGCAGATGTAATTGGCGCGGGAGCCCGGCGGCCCCAGCTTGCCGAGGATGAACCCGGTGCCGGGCGCCCCGAAGAACCCATTGGCCTTCATCTCGCGCGCGGTCTGCCAATGGGTCTGGCCAAAGCGTGTCAGGGCGGACCCCGAGAGGGCGAGGCTCAGCATCAGGCCGGCGGCAGCGAAGCTGCCGATGATCAGGTGAATAAGTTGCGCATCCACCGGGCGGCGGTCCAGGATCGCCAGATAGTTCTGCGCGATATATGCAAAGTCGATCTCGGCCCCGAAGCCGAGATCCTGGTAGGTCAGCACCGCCGAGGCGATGGTATAGCCCATGGCCCCGGTCACCAGCGTCACCAGCAGGACGCCTGTGGCGATCCGCGCTTTTCCCATGGAGGCGCTCAATGGACTTGGCCCCGCTCGGTCTCGCCATCCACGTCTGTCGGGCGGTGCTTTTCATATTCGGTGTCGGCAAGATCATCGACCACCTGGCGCAAGGCCTCCGTGTTGGCCGTCGCTGCATCCGATTGCAGGTAGACCTTGGCGACATAGAGCCGGTCGAGACGGTCCTCGAGAACCTTTTCCAGCGCATCGGCATCGCCAGATGTGAGCCGCTCAAGTTGACGGTTATCAAGCACCCGCGCGATCTCGTCGCGGAAGGCGTCCCGCTCCGCCTCGCTCTCGAAGGGCGCGGACAACTCCCCCGCCCGCTCATGGTCCAGAACACGCGCAATCTCGTCTGCGAGGCGGTCGGCATTGTCAGACCGCGGCGCAGTTTCATCGCGGGTTGCGAGGATGTCGTCGCGCGTGCCAGACCCGAGCCTGTCGCGCAACTCGTTTTCGCGGCGGACCTGATTGATGACCTCCGTGTCCCGGCTCTCGACGACGGCCGCATAGGTCGCGCCAAGCCCGCGGGCGAGGTGGGACGGCATGTCCGGATAGCGCGCGCGCAAGTCATCCGTGACAGCATCTGCAACCGGCACGCGGAGGTCGCGTCCCTCCATGATGCGGTCGACCTCGCGGGTGATCTCGCTGGCGCGGGCCGCATCGGTGATGGTCTCCCTGTAAGGCTCAGACCGGTCGATCACATCGCCGGGACGTGCGAGCAAGTCCGGGTGTGCCTCGAGATACGCGCGCTGCTCCGTCTCGATCCGACGCTCCGCCCGCGAGACCACTTCCCAGTCCCGGTCCTCCACCTGCTGCGCTGTCAGGCCCTCTGCGCGCATCTCCTGACGGATTGTCCCTTCCATCGCCCGGACCGCGTCCCGGTGATAATGGAACCGCTCGCTGATCGGTTCCGCTTCCATGACACCATCCCGGCGCAGCACCTTCTCCTGTTCCAGCATCGTGCCAAGTTCGACGTGCACATCGTTGAGAATGTCGCGGGCCTGTTCCAGATCGGCGCGGCGTTCGAGGTTCAGATCGCGCGCCTCGGCCACCTTGGAGAGATCATTGGCGATCCATTGATGCTCAAGCGCTGCATTTGAGGCGCCCGTCTCGATCCGGGCCACCACTTCCGATGTGCTGATCCCCGTGCCCCGTAGTGCTACGTCAATGCGCGATCTCAAGTCGGGCTCGGCCAGTCGCTCGCGCTGGCTGGCGTCGATATTGGCTTCAGAATAGATCCCCCCCTCCGAGGGGGCCTCTGATAGCGAGCCCGAGCGCAGCCCCAAGGGCTGCATGTGCTGGACCTGCGCCTGGATCTCGATGAGGCGTTTTTCCAGCACGGGACGTTCCGCGTCAGACTTCTCGGCGATCATGCCCTGCACCCGCGCGAGCTTTTCCGCATAGAGGCTTCTGAGATCCTCGAAGCTTTGATCCTCGGCCATATACACATCTCCTGTTCGGTCCACCTGCCCGCCATGGGCCAACACCTCGCCCGCGCGGAAGAGCGCCGCGGCGATGTCTTCGCGGGCCTCCCGGGAGGCCTCTGTGGCCAGCGAATGGTAGACGGTTCTGGTGTTGGCGATCTCCGCCAGCGTCCGGGTCAGGTCTGTCCCCACACGCTCGCGCTCGCGGGGCGCGCGACCCTCTTCTTTCGCCGCATAAACCTCGCTGGTCCGGGCTGGGTAATGCACAACCCCGCGATCCACCCGCCGCGTGGCTTCCAGCCGCACACCGTACTTCTCGGCCTCCTCGACCATGGCGAGGCGGAAGTCGTCATAGTTGAAGCGATGGTTGCGCCCCAGAAAGAAGAACTCACCTTCCTGCGAGCGGCGGTTCAGCACCAGATGCGCATGGGGGTGATCTCGGTCCTCATGCACCGCGATGATGTAATCGAAATGCCCCGCGTCGGTCTGGAAGAACCGCTCGGCCACATCGGTCGCGATGTCGCGCACATCCTCTCCACGCGTGCCGATCGGGAAGGACATGAGCATATGTGTTGTCTGCCCGAGCTTCGGCTTGAAGCCCGCATCCCACCGCTTGGCAAAGCGCTCTGTGAGGTCCTTGATGTCACCCGCCTCGAGCTTCGCCTTGCCATCCAGAAACCCGCTACTGTCGACGATATGGGTGGACTTGGTGGTGAGGTAATCGAGCTGGTTTGCGAGCTGCGATTTGGTATGCGTGCCCCCGCCCCGGATCGCCTTGAAGACCGCCGGCCGGTGCCCTGCTGCCGCGCGCACAAGCTGGGTCTGCTTGGCGACATGCAGCCCCTGCATCGAGCCCCGGATCCGGCTCCAGCCGTCTCGGAAGACCTCGCCCGTGACGGCGTCGACAGCATCATTCAGCCGCATGGGCAAACTCCCTCAGCGCGGCCGTGGCCTGCAGCTGCATCGCGTCTCGACGGCGGCGCAGAAGCAGATCGATCTCGTCCGCGGAATCCAGAATGAACCGCGCCAGCCCGCGCATCTGCGCGAGGCGCAATTCGGTGAACTCGGCACTCGTGCCCCCCACGGCCCCCTGCCCCCGCCGGTTGGCCTGCGTCATCTGCTTGGCAATCTGCGCGACCCCATTGCCGACCTCGTGCAGTGAAGCGCGGTAACGCGCCATCTCGGCTGCCATCTGCGCGTCCGGAACGAACACCCCGCCTGCCGCCTGAATGAGCCGCCGCAGCCCTTCGGCCCGGCTTTCGATTCCGGCCTCGGCCAGCACCTCGTCGAGCGCCGCAAGCTCCGCAGCCGTGACCTTCACACTGACCGCTGAGACCGGAATTGCGGCATCCGTCTGGCGCTCGGCATCGGCTTTGAGCGTGTACTGGATCGCCCGCACCGACACGCCAAACCGTTCTGCCAGCACTGAAGTGGAAACGCCTTCCGCAGCTTCGCGAACGATCTCCATGCGGTCCGCATCTGTGAGACGTTTTGAGCGCGACATGCGAAGAAAGACCCCCTATTTCCTGCCACCTTCCACCAAGGCTGCCCCTACCTTACGATAATATACCAAGCTGTCAATTATATACTTACGTCGCATTCAGGCTCAGGCAGCCTTGGTGTCCGCTTCACGCCGCGGCCCGCAGGGACGCGGCTCTGCCGCCCTCACCACCGGGCGACCCACCTGTCCTAGGGGTCCCGTCCGCCAGCCCCGCCCGAGGGTCTGGCCGAACGCCAAGTGTTCGGACGGAACCGCGGGCGGGCGCAAACCCCACCGACAGGGCGGACAGGCAGGGTCAAGGAGGGCCAGATTTGGCTTGCCAAATCTCTGCCGCAAAAACCGGGAGGCCCTGGCCGATAGGTTTTTGCGGATGGCCCCCTTGAGGCTGACTGGCCGGTCTGTCGCGGCCTGATCATTCCGGGGGGAGTGCGTCCGTTGAACGCGCAGGGACCGGCACCAAGGCGAGGTCGCTGCCGGCGATCACCCGCGCCGGAACCGGCATCCCTGGAACAGGGATCGGGCCGCCCCAAGATCGTCCTGGGGCGGCCCATCCTCGTCAGAGGATTCAGTCCTGGGGATCTTTCGCGCTCGGCGGGAACATCACCAGCTCCGAGACCGCGACCGGGAAGTCGAGCTTGAGGCTGAAGAACTCCGAGCCGTCCCCGTTGCGGGTGTTGCGGAACATAGCGCCCACGCGCTGAAAGCGGGTGCGCTCCTGGCCATCGGTATCGGTGAACTTGACGGGGACGGTTGCGACGTAGTGGTTGGTCATTTGGGTTACTCCTTGTTGCGATGGGGATCACCCGGCACGGGGGCAAGAGGCTCGGTCGCAAGCGCAAATGCGGAGGGTCCGCGGCTTTGCCGTGGAAGCCGTATTTGTGCTTGCCGAAGCGTGAGCTGAGGGCACGGACGGGCCGACCCCGTGCGATCCACATCGATGAGCAAAAAGGAGTGATCCGGATGACCCCTTACATCACGCCGACGCCGTCATCTGCGTCCTCGTCCCGCCGCTCCTGGCCGGGGTGCTCACGGAGCCCGCCCGCGTGGGTTCGATGTTCCGAAACACGCCCCGAGGGACGTGCAGGGCTTCAGCCTAAAGTGCGACGGCTCGACCCCTTGCGTCTTGTGCTGCGAACGATGTGCGTGAGGTGCGCACCATCCCCAGCCCGTACCGATGCGGATGGGCCGCACTCTGACGGACCGGGTAGAGGGATAACGGTACTGGACGCCACGAGCTGCCGATCACGCGTGACCGACCGCACGCACCATGAGACATGACGAAAGGGCCGCGCCAAGCGCGACCCCCTCTCTTCAATTCTGCGACGCCTTCTTCGCCGGGTCCGCAACCCGCATGACCGTCAGACCTTTCGCTTCCGCCTTCTGCCCGAGGTTCAGCGCGACTCCGTTGCCGCCGAAGAGTACAACCCCCGTCGCCGCGAACTTGTCGTCCAGCATTTCGTCGTTGCACTTGAACGGTGCCGCCCGCCCATGCGCGGACCAGCGCGGATCGAAGCGCGCCTGTGCTATCCCGCGTGCTCGGGCCCACCGGGCCGCAATCATCTCTGCCCCGTGCTTGCCGCCCTTGTGGCAGAGGAAGATCTCCTGGTTGCGGTTCTGCTTGATCCGTTCGCGAACCTTGTCGAGCGTGTTGAAGATCACATCGACATCGGTCCAGTCGGTGGCGCCTGAGACGATCAGGGGCACCCCCGCGACTTTCGACTTCTCGGCGGTTTCACGGTCGTGCTGCTCCAGGAGCTGCCGTGCCTCGAAGACCGCCCCGGTCTCCTGCGCCCGGACGCTTGCGCGCGACCCGGCTGCCGGGATGAAGGCGTGGCCCGTCTCGATCTCGTAGCATTCCGCCGCCGCCTCGCTCATCACCTCGATAGCGCTGACAATCTCGCGCAGCTGCAGAAAGCGCGCCTGCGCCTCGTCGAGCGCGGTCTCGGCGATCTCCGATCCGTCGTGGGATTTTGCCAGCGCGCCGATCTTGTCGGCGGTGCGGTCGACCTCCTTGCCAAGCGCCACCTTGCGGCGCTGCAGGATCGTGGCGAGCCCATGGGCCAGCGGTTCGATCTCTGCTTCAAGCCCGGTCCCGCGCAGCTGACCGAGCAAAGCCTCGAAGCTCTCGCGGATGATGTGGTCGCTCAGGATGTGATCTTCCGGGATCGGCAGGTGGGCGTCCTTCTCGGTCAGTCCGAAAAGCTCGATGGTCTCGTAGGTGTTCGCAGTGTCGTAAGCCATGTCTGGTCTCCAGTGTTCGGTTGCAAGGCCACCACGTGAGTGTGGGGGCATGGCCGAATGTCTGGTTTCCGAATCTGCCCGGGTCAGGGACGGCGCAGCCGCCGGCTTGCCGGGCGCAAAAGTTTTCCGCGTGCAGCAACTGACACATGCGCGCCCTCACGCACGGGACCGCCCCAAGCCACAGGCCCCGTCCTCGCCGAAAAGTTTTGCGATCCTTGACGCGGGCTGATTTGGGGGCCATCCGGAGGATATGCTTCCACGCTCATGTGTGTGTGTTTTGACGGTAGGTTTGCCCGACACGAGCAGGCAAACGGCCCGACCGGACGCGGGAGACGGATGCAGCGGCGGGATCGTTTTGCCCCGCAAAACAGACCAGAGCGCAATCCGGCGGAGCGGCCAGGGAGAGACGTGCTCGCGAGGCGGGCAAACCGGGACGCCGGGTGCGACGCCGCGGTGAGGCCGCATGGCCGAATGCGCGACGGACCGAAGGGCCGTTCTCCCCTGCGACACGCGAAGCCGAGCTGGGGAGGCCGCAAGGCATAAGCCAAGGTTGATGTGCAGGCGACTACGCTGCAGAATACACGGATTACTTTTCGAAGCACTCCACGTGATGGGCCGGGAACGGACTGGCGGCTTCATGGCAATGAATGCAAATAAGGGGACATCCCTCGTTGCCATGGTTCGGTCCTCCCGAAATTCTACACCTAGGGAGCGACGCATTGGACTGCCCCTTTCACGGTAGACAAGCCCTGCCTCATAAGGTGGGTTTGGATGGGTGACGCAGTTGTCTTGCTTTTGTCAGCTTGGTGACATTCGCGCCGTTGCGAGCATCAGTTTTGTGTCAACCGGCGACGAATTTACCTTCCCGAACACAACCAATGATTGCTATCATCTTCGCAGCTTACAGGGGGACTGGATGCGTCTAGGTAGTATATCCATTCGAAATTTTCGGCGCCTGAATGATGTGTCCGTTGATTTCGAAAGCAAGGAAACTGTTTTTGTTGGCCCGAACAACAGCGGCAAGACTTCTGCGACGGCTGCCATTCGAAGCTTTCTCGGGAACCGGGAATTCAAGATTCATGACTTCTCCATTCTCGCAATTGCCTCTATCGACGCATACGCTCCAAGGAACGAATCCAGCCTACCTCAAATAGAACTTGATCTCTGGTTTCACATCGATCCGGACTCAATTGCGTTCGGTCGGGTCTTTGCCCTGGCAACGAGCCTTTCCGCTGATTTCTCGGAAATCGGGATGCGCTGCTCGTTCGCTGCGGATGACGCAGCAGAACTCTGGAAGCATTACGATGCAGCTTTCCCGACAAAGGAAGACGGTACCCGCAAGCGCCCTTTGAGCTTCTTCCTTGGAATGGAAGGCAACTTGAAAAAGTATTTTGGCATCAAGGTGTCCTCGCTGGAAAAGCTGGAAGAGGAATTCGTGGCAACGGCACTCTCCGCGCAAGAAGGCAAGAAGATTGTCCATTCTCTGCTGCGCGTCGATTTCGTTGATGCCCAGCGAAATATTGACGACGAGAATGCCGCGAGGAGCAACAGACTGTCAGACGCCTTTGCGACGTATTACCGGAGAAACCTGGAGCAGGCGGAACTGGCCGAAGAAGCTGTAGCGATCATTGAACAGAATAATGAAAATCTGACTAGGCACTACGACGAACGCTTCAGACCCCTGATGACAATGATCGGAGGTCTTGGCCTTCCCTCCGACAACGACCGCGCGATGAAGGTCGTTTCGACACTCAGTTCGGAGGTTGCGTTACGCGGTAACACCGAACTCTTCTACGTCGATGCCAGCACCAGCCATGAGCTACCCGAGGCCTATAACGGACTGGGTTTCAAGAACCTGGTGTTCATGGCCATTCAGGTCGATCATTTTTATCGGCAATGGCTCGCGACCGAAGACAACCGTCCGCTGTGCCAGATGATCTTTATCGAAGAACCGGAAGTGCATTTGCACGCTCAGGTCCAACAAACATTCATTCGCCAGATGTGGGACGTGCTCACCGCTGACGCACCAGAAGGCGAAAGCAAGCCCCAGCTCACAATCACGACCCACTCGTCGCACATCCTGGATACCGTGGATTTCTCAAAAATCCGCTACTTCCGTCGGTGCCATATCAACGGTGAACAGGATGGAGTGACCTATCAGGGAACGACCGTGCACAGCCTTCGCCAATTTCAACCTGAGCCACTTGAATTGGGCGGCGATATGATTGAACCAGAGGAATCACTTTCCTTTCTCAAAAAATATCTGAGACTTACGCATTGCGACTTGTTCTTCTCCGATGCTGCCATACTCGTTGAGGGGTCTGCGGAAAAACTGCTTTTGCCGCGCATGATTGACATATCGGCGCAGAATCTGAACAAAAAGTATCTGACCATTCTGGAGGTAGGTGGCGCTTATGGGATGCGCTTCGCCGGATTGTTGGAATTCCTCGAAATTCCCTATTTGGTCATCACCGATATCGACTCCGTTGATCCCGCGAGAAACCGGGCGAGTTGCGTCGCTACCCATCCGGGAGCCGTTTCGTCGAATGCGACTCTGGGGTATTTCTTTGGAGAGACGAGAGTCGCCGAACTCTCCGGCAACACCTTTGACGATTGTCTGCAAGCTGAAGGGATGCGTTTTGTCGCCTATCAAAAGCCAGTAGAAGTTAACCGTCAGGACAATGCTCAAACCTTCCACGGGCGAACCCTTGAAGAAGCCTTTGTCTTCGAAAACCTCGACCACTTCCATGCCGATGGACTCAGTATCGGCATTGACTTGCCGGATGGTCGAGCCGAATTGCAAGAGGCCGTCTGGCGACGCATTAAAAGCGATACTTTCAAAAAAACAGAATTTGCTATGGATGTCCTTGCCTTCGAAATACCGGCAGGCGGGGACGAAGAAGCGAATGCGGGAGAGAACCGGGACTGGAATGTTCCCCACTACATCGACGAAGGCCTAAAATGGCTGGAGACACGTCTCTCCCAAAACCTGGGAGCCGGCGAATGACGGCAGAACTCAAGCCAACTGAGGCCGATAAGAAAATTGCTGAGTGCATCGCCAAGGACGTTTCATTTTCGGTTATCGCAGGCGCTGGTTCAGGCAAAACCACATCGCTCGTTGAAGCTCTGAAAGGAATCCAGAGGTCCCGTGGAAACGAGCTTCGGAAAAACGGTCAGCGCGTGGTGTGTATCACATACACAAACCGTGCCGTTGGAGTGATTTCGTCGCGTCTAGGTTTCGATGACCTCTTTTACGTTTCCACTCTGCACGGGTTCCTTTGGGCGGAAATCGCGCGCTTCCAGGATGCTATTCGGGAGACCCTTCGTGATGCGATCGTCCCGCAACATATGGAAAAGGCCCGCGAGAAAGACAACGGGGGGACGTCTCAGGCCGCTCAAAAAGCGAGGAAAGACCTTGAGCGCCTGACTGCCCAACTTGCTGCGCTAAACGCGCATAAACCGCCGATATGCTACGAAGAAACCGTTATCAGCGACTATTCCAAATGTGTCCTGAACCATGATGATGTTATTGACGTCGCGGCCTATCTAATCACGAACAAACCACTCTTGCGCAAAGGCCTCGGGTTCAAATACCCCTACATCTTTGTCGATGAAGCTCAAGACACCTTCCCGCAGGTCGTCGAGGCGCTCAATGCTGTGTGCGCGGACGAAGGTTTACCAATCGTCGGATATTTCGGCGATCCGATGCAGCAGATTTACGATAAGCGTGCCGGAGGTTTTGCCGGTCCAAAAGGCTCCGAAAAGATTCCGAAGGAAGAGAATTTTCGAAGCTCAACCTCGGTGATCGACCTTCTCAACAACTTCAGAACCGATCTGAAGCAGGTTCCGGGTGGGAAGAACTCCGACGTTAAGGGCAGCGTCTTGATTACGATCGCGCAGGCTCCCGACCCTGCCGGTCCACGGAAAACCTATACCTCTGAACAACTCGATGAGGTAACGGCGAAGTTCGAGGAAGCCGTTGAACAATGGGGATGGACCGATATTACTCCTGTAAAGAACCTTTTTCTGGCACGCCAGATGATCGCCCGGAGGCTCGGATTCGTTACACTGCACAAGCTCTTTACAGGTGACTATTCGTCGTCCAGATCCCAATCCGACTATGAAGACGGCACGCACTATCTTCTCAAGCCCTTTGTGGACGGCATTTTTTCTTTGGTCGATGCATCCCGCAACAACTATCCTAAGAAGCTGATTGAAACACTCCGAAGAATAAGCCCTGCTTTTGACGACACTGGAGCGAACAAGAGCAAAACCCTCAAACAGATGCTCGAGGAAGCCTCAAAACACGCCGCTGCTTTGGCAGAAAAATGGGAAGGCAATACGGTCAAAGAAATTCTGGAATACTGTAGCGCGAACGCGCTTTATCCAATTTCGGACCGCCTTGCAGGTCAGTTGGCTCGCGCTCCCCGCCAAGCTTATGACTCCGGCAATGAGGATCACCAAAGGGAAAAAGGAGATTGGCTGGCTGATGAATTCTTCAAGCTGAAGGCTGACGAACTCGAAAAGTACATCGAATTTCTGGATGAGAATTCTCCTTTCAGTACGCAGCACGGCTCGAAAGGCGAAGAGTATGAAAACGTGCTGGTCATGATCGACGATATCGAGGCAGCCTGGAATACCTACAGCTTTTCGAAAGTTCTGACCCCTGGTGTCGCGGGCAATCCGACCGACCGGCAGCAAGAACTTACTCAAAAGCTGGCTTATGTCTGTTTTTCACGGGCGGAAGTGAACCTTAGGATTTTGATGTTTTCGAAAGCCGCGGAAGCGGCCAAAAAAGAACTGGTTGAGCGCGGTTTGTTCCAGGACAGCCAGGTTTCAATTTTATAGGTACCGGACAGATCCTTATGCAGATTCATTTTTTCACATCGATCGTTTTCAGGAAGATTTAAAATCTATGCGTGTCCTCGTTTCAGCCGACATTCATCTCGGGTCGCCGATTCGCTCGACCGCGATGCGCAATCCGGATCTGGGTGACCATCTGAAACAGGCAAGTCGGGACACGTTCATTCGCATTGTTGATCTGGCAATCTCGGAAAGTGTCGATGCACTGGTTCTCGCTGGCGACATCTTTGATAATGACCAACCAGACCTGAAGTCCCGGGCATTTCTGATCTCGCAATTGGCACGCGCCGCTGACGCGGGTGTTCCCACAGTACTGATCCGTGGCAACCACGATG
>NZ_JAKFZM010000070.1:0-14487 GCF_021654205.1 Leisingera sp. MMG026
GAATACGCTGGAATCTCTCCCGGCGACTAGTGTAGAACTGCTAAAGGGGCGAAGTAAGTAACTCGAGATTTCGCCGGCAGTTTTCCCAATCCGAAAACTGGGCACCGGCGCTCAGAGCTCAGTTGGTGATTGCCGCAAAAGCTATACCCAAACGCTTATCTCATGGCGCTGGCCGCAATGTCGCGACAAGTTCAGCTGCTTTCAAGCCGAACTTACGCATTTCTGACTTGTTGATGATGACGCCACTTTCAGTCAGATACATCCAGTCCGTTGCCCGCAGCACATGGCCTCCTGCGCTTTGCGGCAGTCTGATCGTATAGCTTAGCCGCACTGTGCTACCGGAAACAACGCCTTGTCCTTCTCCCACCAGATCATCGGCTGTGGCAGTAAATGTGTTGTCCGGGCCAAGCGTCAGATACCACTTCCGGCTTTGCGTCACGCCGTTCGAGTAGGTGAACTGCTCGGTCAAAGTGCCGGTGTTGCCTTCCCATTCTCCGACCATCCTTGCAGTAAAACTGTTGGCCATCTTGCCATCGGGGCCAAAGATCAGCCCTTCAGAGAGGATCTCGCCGGACAGGTGCTTGTTCAGGATGAACTCCGGGCCTGTCCCGGCATAGTCTTGCGGCGACTGGAACCGGAAACTCAGCAAGTAGGTTTTTGCGATCATCGCAACAAGCGCGATTAGCAGCAGGACTGTAAGCAGTTTCATGGCGCGGGTTTCTCCGATGGAAGCGTTAGGACAAAAGCAAAAGCAACGGTTTTCAGCACACAGGGCAGCACCGCATAGGCCAGGGTCAGGACCCCCAGCGCTTGGGCGTCATTCGGGCCGCCGGGACGGAATCCCTGATGTTCCAGCAGCGGCAGGGCCAAGGCTGCAGCCAAGGCCAACGCCAGCTTGCCAGCAAAAGACCAGATGCCGAAAGCGGCGGCTGCATTGAGGTTTGCCTTGGTTAAGACAATGCTGAACATGGCAGGCAGCATCACCATGTCTGCCCCAAGCGCTGCCCCGGAGGCCGCACAGATCAGGGCAAATCCCGCCAGGTCTCCAGCATCGAGACAGGCCGCGCCGGCAAAGCTTGCGATTGCCATCGGCATCGCAATCAACAGGGTTTGCTTGGGGCTGGTCCGCTGACTGATGAACGTCCACAGCGGCACGCTGAGACCTGCGCACAGGAAGAACAGCACAAGCAGCCCCCCGGCATATTCCGCAAGCTGCAGCCGGTCCCCGGAAAAAAACAGGAACAAAGTGGACGTCAGCGCAACAGGCAGGCTGTTCAGCACCGCCAGGATCAGCAGTCTGAAAGCCCCGGCGTTGGCCAGCGACCGGATGGACAAACGCTGGCCGACGTATGCAGGGCGGGTCCAGATCGGGCGGGTCAGCAACCCGGTCAGCAGCGCAAACAGACCAAGGGCCATGCCAAAGGCACCATACCCCTGGCCCGCTGCCCCAAAGGCCGCCAGAGCGGCTGGCGCGATTGCAGTGAAAATAACGCCTGCCAGCAATCCGGCCTCGCGGTATGCCGCCAGCGTGAGCAGCTCATGAGGCCCGGGCTGTTTGGCCAGCGTAGCGCTGCGGCCATAGAGCAGGATCACGCCAAGACTGTATGCAGTGAACAGAACGATCAGGGTCAGAACCAGCTGGATTGTGGCTTGTGGCCCCGGGGTCAACGAAAACAGCAGGGGAAATCCGATAGCCAGCCCGCCGGCCGCGAGCATCGCAAATCTAAGCTGGGCCTGCGGCCAACGATCGGCCATCCAGCCGATCAGCGGATCTTGAACCAGATCTATCAGGCGGATGGACAGAAGGATCACACCGAGAGTGCCCAATCCAATCCCCAGTTCCACCGACGCAAATTGCGGCAGGTGAATGTACAGCGGAATACCTGCCGAGGCGAGCATCATCGCATAAAGGCTGACACGCGAGTAAAGCATTGTCATCCCAGGAGGCTGCGCGTGAAGCTGGCAGAACGGGATTTTGCGCCTAGGAAAATCGACATGAAATGCCGTTTGATTTGCGGGTGTCGCAAGCTGCATGTAGTGCGGCCGTTGCGCAGGAAATCGACCCGGTCGGGGCCCCGGCTGACGGCCAGATAACGGTCGCCGGGCGCAACATTTTGAAAACAGGCGGCAAGCTTGGCTTCCGGTGGTGGCGGATTGCCCATTCGGCGCATTTCACGCAGGGTGGCCCCGGTCAGATCCGCCTGGCTGATACTGCGCTGATAGGTCAGTTCGATGCCAAAGTCCTGCGACCAGTCCAGCGGGGCGGCATCACTGGTGAACAGCCGAGCCTGATAAACCGGCAGGCCCAGCAGGCGGAAAGTCGCGGCGCCGCGCTCCTTGGCGCCCGGCAGCAGGGCTTGAAGCTGACTGGCGGCCCCGGCTGCCGGCAGTGCCAGCAGGCAAAGCAGGATGACCGGCCTAAGCATGTGCCAACTCCACTTGCACCACATTGGTGTGGCCGACGGCAAAAGATGCTGCGCAAATCTCAAGGTAATACTGCCAATTACGGAAAAAGGCCTCGCCATAGCCCAATTCCGTAATGCGGCGTTTCTGATCCGCAAGGCGCTGCGCCCAGATGCGGCAGGTCTTGCCGTAGTCCTGACCGAACGCAAAACTTTCCCTGACCTGCAGCCCCGCAGCGTCTGCCTGCTGCGTGATCACCTGATCTGACAGCAGCATACCGCCTGGAAATACATACTGGCGGATGTAGTCCGAGGAGCTGCGGTAGGTCTGAAAGAAATCGTCCTGCACGGTGATGGCCTGCAACAGCACCCGGCCACCCTCGGCCAGATTGCTTTTGAGCTTGGCAAAATAGTTGGGCCAGTAGCGCTCACCGACTGCCTCGATCATCTCGATCGAGACGATGTTATCGTATTTCCCTTCGATATCGCGGTAATCGCGCAGCTGAATATCAGCGCGCCCGTCCAGACGGCTTTCGGCATAGCTGTGCTGGTTGCGGGAAATGGTGACACCGGTCACGTCACGGCCTTCAGCACTGGCCTGTTCGGCAAACCCGCCCCAGCCGCAGCCGATTTCCAGCACCCGTTCACTGGTTCCCAGCCGTGACAATATACGGTCGTTCTTGCGGGTCTGCGCCCTGGCAAGGTCACCGCACCCGTCACCAAACAGGCCGGAGGAATAGGTCATGCCGTCGTCGAGCCAAAGCTGATAGAATTCGTTGCCGACGTCATAATGCGCGCGGATGTTCCTGCGAGCACCGCGTTTGGAGTTCGCGCGCAGCAGCGTGTCGACGATGCGGAACTTTGCCCGGTTCAGCGGGTTTGCCTGGTCATAGCTGCCAAGATGGTCCCGGTTCTGCATGGCCAGCTGCATCACCCCTTCGACCGACGGCGTGTCCCAAAGGCCCTGCACATATGCCTCGCCCAGGCCGACCTGGCCATGCGCCGCCATGGCAGAGACCGCGGCCCAATCATGGATCTGCATTTCCGCCGCTGCCCCCCGGTCGCCGAATTCATAGCGCGCTCCGTCCGGTGTGCGCAGTGTCAGGCGCCCTTCACGCAGACGCGCGCAAGCTGAGAGAAACTGTGCCTGCAGGGCTTTGTCTGTGAATGCCATGTTCTGCTCCTTTGGATCGGTCTGTGGTGGGGGAATTCATCATGCGGACAATCCGCATGGCACTGGCGATGCCGTCTTCGTGAAAACCATGCCGGTTGTAGGCGCCGGCAAACCAAGTGCGGTTCTGGCCTTGCATGGCCCGGAGCTCACGCTGCGCCCGCAGCGCGGCCTTGTCGAAAACCGGGTGGGCAAACTCTGTCTCGTCATAGATTTTGCTTGCTGGAATGGGCTGAGACGGGTTCAGCGTTACGAAGAGCGGATCGCTCTCGGGAATGTTCTGCAACCGGTTCATCCAATAGGTCACCCCGACGCTGCCATCCTGGCTGCGGTAAGCCCAGCTTGACCAGCAAGTGCGCCGTCGCGGCATCTGCCCCTCATCGCAATGCAGCACTGCCTTGTTCGGTTGATACCGGATTGCGCCGAGTGCGGCGGCCTCAGCAGGCGTTGCATCGGCGCCCAGTATGGCCAGCGCCTGATCCGAGTGGCAGGCAAAAATCACCTCGTCAAAGGTGACCCCCTCCTGCCCATCCATCTGCAGTGTCACATCAGCGTCATTACGTATTGATTTGCGAACGGGTGTCCCGGTCAGAATCTGGCATCCGCGGGCAATCAGCGCGGCCTCCAAACGGCGGACGTATTCAATGCTGCCACCTTTGACCGTCCACCACTGATGCTTGCCAGTTCCGGCAAGCAACGCGTGGTTGCGAAAAAACTGCACCAGTGACTTCGCCGGGAAGGCATCTACATCGCTGACCGGCGTGGACCAGATCGCTCCACACATCGGCATCAGGTAATTGTCGCGGAACCATTGCCCAAGGGCCAGCTCATCCACCAGTTCGCCTATGGTCTTGTCATCACTTACCGCTGCTGCCTCGGCCTGTTTGCCAAAGCGAATGATGTCAGCAATCATTTTATGGAACTGGGGCCGGAGTAGGTTGCTTTTCTGCGCAGTGAGCATGCGCAGACTATTCAGCCCGTATTCCAGCCTGCCATTGTCGATGCTGGCGCAAAAACTCATTTCGCTTTTCATCACTGGCACGTCCAGTTCGCGGAACAGTTTGGTGAGATAAGGGTAGGTTGCATAGTTGAACACGATAAAGCCGGTGTCGACCGGCTGGTCCCCGTTCCTGCCTGCCAGAACCGTGCGGGCATGACCGCCAAGACGGGGGGCGGCCTCAAACAGTGTGATGTCATGATTGGCTGATAGGAAGTAGGCTGCGGACAGGCCGGAGATGCCGCCTCCGACAATCGCGATCCTGCGCCGCGGCCCCTGCGTCTGATCCAGCATATGCAGCTTTCCTTCCTATTGTTTGAGCATGTTACGGCTCACAAAGGGGGGCGGATCACTGCGGCAAGGTTTTTTCTTGTGATGTGATCCGAAGTGGTTCCGCAGGCGTAGAAGAAGAATGATTGAGCATGTGCCCGCCCAGACCTATCACGCCCGCAGCGGTGGCCTAAAAAATGCGTTTCGGTACGGAGTGGACTATATTCTGACCGATTTGACCGAAGGAGCACCGCCCTTGCTGTCACGCAATCGGTTCAATCTGTTTTCTATCTTTGACCGCCACCATGGCGGCCCGCGCCGGGCAGGCAGCGGAGTTGCCTGGTTCCGAGATCAATTGCAGCAGCGCAGCTTTCCAGTTGAAGATGCACAACTGTTGCTACTGACCCAGCCGAGCTTTCTGTGGTTCCACTTTAATCCGGTAAGCTTCTGGATCGCTGTCAGGGACGGAACGCCAAGAGCCTTCATTGCTGAAGTAAACAACACCTTCGGCCATCGCCATTGTTACTTTGCAGCGCACCCGGATTATCGGCCTATCCGCCAGGATGAGGTGATCGAGGCTGAAAAGCTGATGCATGTGTCTCCATTTCAGCAGGTCGCCGGCAGCTACCAGTTCCACTTCGGGATGACGGACCACGCCTTCAATATCCGGATTTCCTACAGGAACGGCGAACAGGGCGTGCTGGCAACGCTGAACGGGTTGCGCCGCCCGGCCTCCACAATCTCACTGGCTGGAGCCGCGCTGCGCAGGCCCTTTGGTGCGCTGCGAGTGGTGGCCCTGATCTATTGGCAGGCGCTGAAACTCTGGGCCAAACGGGCGCCGTTTCTGAGAAAACCAGCACCGCCGGAACCGCTCATATCCGACAGCTCTACCTATTCTGGACGCAAGGCATGAACAGCTTTCATGGCAAGACCGTCTGGCTGGTGGGCGCAAGCCACGGGCTGGGGCGTGAGATCGCGCGGCAGTTGGACCGAGAGGGCGCCCGGCTGGTCCTGTCAGCCCGTTCAGCAGCTGCCCTGCAAGATCTGGCCCGTGAGCTGACCCAGGCAAAACCGCTGCCAATGGATGTAACGGATATGGGGTCGGTCGCCCAGGCTGCACGGCTGGCAGGCACAGTGGATATGGTCATCTACAACGCCGGCGCCTATGAACCGATGCGCACTCAGGATTGGGACACAGGCGCCGCCCTGAAGATGAGCGACGTGAACTACAACGGTGCTGTCAGGGTTTTGGGGCAAGTCTTGCCGGATTTCGTCAAAGCGGGCCGCGGCGACATCGCATTGATCGGCTCGCTGGCCGGATACCGAGGCCTGCCTGCCGCCATCGGCTATGGCGCCAGCAAGGCTGCGCTGATCAGCCTGGCTGAAACTATGCGGCATGACCTAACAGGGTCCGGCGTAACGGTCCGCATCATAAACCCGGGATTTATCAAGACCCGACTGACAGACAAGAATAGCTTTGCCATGCCGCAGATCATGCCCCCGGAGCTGGCGGCGGGGCATGTTGTGGCAGCGCTGCAATCACGCCGCTTCCGGACAGATTTCCCGCGCCCGTTTTCTTGGGCGATCAAGCTGCTGCACCTGCTGCCTGACTGGCTGGTTTACCGCAGCAAATAAGGCTCGTCTTAGATCCTGAACAACGGTTGCAGCAAGCGCGGCATGAATGCATTGAACCGCAACGGGGCATCTGTGGCAGCAAGACAGACACAGGCGGCGCCAGCATCTGCCACCGGAGTATGCTCCAGATCCTCATCGCCGATCTCAACATCGCCAACACCAAACCTACCTGTCTCGTCGCTGAAACTCCCTTGCAGCACCAGCGTCAGTTCCAAGCCATTGTGAGTGTGGTCAGGCACCGCCTGACCTGCCGGAATATAGAGCAGCCGGGCTGAACCGCCGTTTCCTTCGTACAGGATGTTCTGCTTTACGCCCATGCCCAGGGTCCGCCAGCGCGGGGTGCCGCCCTTCAAGGCCTGCATCACAGGACCAGGGTAAATCCCACTGGCATCATAGACCGGCTCCGGCAATGCAGGCTCATCCAGCTTCGCCATAACGCGGGCCTTCATTCCAGGCGACAGCTCTTCACCTTTCGTGGTTTCCAGCAAGACGCCGCCAGCGCTTTGATGCGCGCCAAGCGCTGCCTGACAATCGCGGCAATAGGACAAGTGGCTGGCCACCACCATGGAAAAAGCATGTGGCAGACTGCCGGCTGCGTAGGCCGCGATGATTGCGTCGGGGATATGATGGGTGATTGCAGGCATTTCAGCGCAATCCTTTTAGTTCTTTGCGCAGCCGCTCCAATCCGAGGCGAATGCGCGATTTAACGGTTCCAAGCCGCAGGCCGGTCTGGCTGCTGATCTCCTGATGGGTCAGCTCGCCGATATAGGCTTTTTCGATCATCTCTTTCTGATCCGGCTGCAACTTCTGGATTGCCAGCTTCAACCGCTCTGCTTCTTGCTCCAGGCCAAGCATCTGGCTGGCATCCGGTTCCAATCCTGGGTCCGCGCCCAGCTCATCCGGAACCGGACGGTGTTCCTTACGAACAATATCGATATGGCGGTTACGCGTGATCTGATAAATCCAGGCCGAGGCCTGTGCCTTATGCGGATCAAACTGCGCCGCCTTGCGCCAGATGGTGAGCATGACATCCTGCACGATTTCCTCAGCCAGCGCGGAGCTGGCGCCGGAGCGAATGACAAATCCTTTCAACCGCGGTGCCAAATGGTCAAACAGCGCAGCAAAGGCAGCACGGTCCCGCTGGTCGCGAACCGCTAGCAGCCAGATTGTCAGCTCAGAATGGGCCTTGCCGTTTGACACTGCTGCTGTGCCCCTTGGGGATTCCCTGCGCAGTTTTTTTCTGCCGGGTGGACTGTGCAAATTTATTGTCACCATAACGTGGATACGGTCACTTTAGAAACTTGGATCATGCCCGACAGCACAATTAGTTCCTTAACAGCCCGCAGTAAGTCTTTTGGGGTTGGTCAGCACTGCCCTTCTTCTCGCCAAAAACTAGGTCATGTTGACAAATGGCGAAACCAGAGACAGATTGACGTGATGTCGTTGATCGACATGCTGCGGCAGCAAACTGTGACGTTCAAGGCAGTAGCGGTTGGGGGCTCTCTGCCGACTTGCGGCGATGCGGCGGCAGGGTTGCAGCGAAACTTCGCCAGGACGCTTCCGCCAGACGACGCCAGGCAGCCCTAAGCTGCCGGTCGTGCTAGGCCCGGCGCTGGTTTCGCCGCGACTGCATCTTTTTCGGCGCCGCTGCGCGGCGTGAAAACCAGCCGTTCGAGCATGCTCCAGCGAGATCTGCCACCCGAATTCACATGTCTCGGGCAAAGCGTGGGTAAGCCACCTTGCTCAAGTCAAGGTGTCCGGTCTAAACGGGGGCCAGTTCACACTCCGCTGGAAAGGGCGAAGCTAGATACTGCCAAAATCTCGCTGCAGGAGGTGCGGCAGCGCAAGGTCTCCGGCAGACAGATTTACGGATTCACCGATTTTCATCACGACAGCTTTTTCTGCCCCCAGGCCCTGCCTTTCAGCGGCCTGCCGAAACTTCGTTGGAGCATCAAACGGGTTCTCGGGCGTCAACGCAATTGTCCCCCAATGCATGCCGATTGCGGTTCGCGCACCAACTCTCTTTACAAGATCAACAGCTTCTTCTGGCGTGACATGGGCTCCCTTCATCAGTTTGCGCGGCTCATATGCTCCTATCGCCACCAAGGCCAAATCGAAAGGCCCCGCCTTTTTGCCGAGCCCGTCAAAGATAGGGCCGCTCGCCGTATCGCCGGAAAACCAGATACTGCCTTCTTCGCAGTAAATGCCAAAGCTGGCCCACAACGTTTTGTTCTTGTCTCGGAGCCCGCGGCCGGAGTTGTGGATTGCCGGCAATGTGGAGATTTTGAGGGAACCGGATTGCCAGTGCTCCCACCAGTCCTGTTCGATCACCTTTGAATAGCCGCGGCTGGTAAAGAACGTTCCTAAACCCAGTGGCACAATAACCTGGGTGTCGGCCTTGTGGGGGTAGGCCTCAATTGTCGGTGCGTCGAGATGGTCATAGTGGTTGTGGCTGACCAAAAGCACATCTGCCTTGGGAAGCTCCGCTCCGGTGATCGGAGCTGCGACAAACCGTTTGGGGCCAAAGCCCGCAGGACCCGCAGTTTCCCCGAGGAAAGGATCTGTCAGTATGACCTTGCCGCCCAGCCTAATGATGAAGGCTGAATGGCCCAGCCAAGTCACACTTGGATTCCGGGCATCCGCCAACTGCCGACGGAATTCGTCAACTCCCAGGACATGATCGCTGGGAATAGGTGTTTTGAAAGAAGAAAGCAGCTGGTTCATGATGAACCTGAGCATCTCTCCGGCGGACCCTTCGCGTACTGGGCTGCCGGGAGGGTTTCTGAAGCTGCGATTAGCAGTGTGATGGCTGGGTACTGAACTGCTCATGGTCTGGGACTTGTTTTTTGTTTCATAGGAGGCACATGCACTTAGCAGCGGAAGTATTCCGGCTGTCAGGAGAGCGAGGCTCTTCAGTTTCATATTCCTTGCCTGAGGCTGCCAGCCCAAGGCCATCCGTTTGATAGGGCGTTCTTTCTTACGGTTCATGCTGCAGAGAGTGAAAAAGGCAGCGTCCAAAGCCGGGACATTCCTTGGCGATGTGTTGGCCGGTTCTTGGACGGGTTTCCCTCAGGTGTTCAGCTTTTAGTGTTGGCATTGGCACTTGCTGAGATCTTTTCGAGTAGCATTTGAACGGCAAGTTCGAACACTTCATCATTTGAAGGGATCGGATTGCCCAAATACCGGGTCAAGTTCGGGTACTCAGCTGGATCAAGCTTTGATTGCTTCTGCCTAACCAGCTCCTTGCCGCGGACCGGATCAGAACCGAACACATGTTCACCAGTTCCAACGCCGATAGCCATGGAAAGCAGAACTTCTCCGAAAATCGGGATTTGCCTTTCCGGGAGTCCGGATTTCTCCAGCGCAAGGTAGATTGCTTCAATTACGTAACTGGCTGCCCTGGCATCAGAGTCAGACAGGTTTGTCACTTCCAGCCCGATCGTTGGAAATACCAGGTAAACACTCCGGACAGACGATGCGATTTCTGTAAGCTGAGTGGCCCAGTCTTCGTCCTCCATGTCCCTGGCAGGCAGCATCCTTGCATAGATCCGGTCCGCCATGGCCTGCAACAATTCATTCTTGCTGCGGAAGTAACGGTAGATCGCCGTGGGATCGGCATTCAAGGCTTTGCCTATTTTCCGGAGGGACAGTTTTTCAAGGCTTCCGACCTCCTCAGCCAGAGTGAGGGCGGTATCCAGAATCAGCTCCGTGCTGAGACTGGTTCCAGCTTTGAAGATCAAGTTTTTGGTTTGGATGGTTGGATTTTCCGAAGTCATGACGCGAATGTGATCGCTTTTGGCGGGAAGTCAAGCTTGTTGTCATCACTGCAAGTCAACATGTGTTGACAGTATATGGTGATTCAAAATACCGAAGAAGGCATCTTCAAGAAGCTTCTGCCAAGCCGCCCGTTGGCCAGGCGACGGCAAGGCGGTTCCGCCAGAGGGATGACAAAATGACTATCAAGCTGAAACTGAACGGCCAGACGCACATGGTCGAAGCTGAACCGGGAACCCCGCTTCTTTGGGTGATCCGGGACGAACTAAAACTAACCGGAACGAAATTTGGCTGCGGAGTTGCTTCATGCGGTGCCTGCACTGTGCATCTGGATGGTGAGCCGGTCCGCTCTTGCCAGACATACATAGAAGATACTGAGGGCTCGGAAGTCACCACCATCGAGGCCGTCGGCAGCGGAGCCATCGGAGCTGCTGTGCAGCAGGCCTGGCTGGAGCTGGATGTTGTTCAATGCGGCTACTGCCAATCCGGGCAGATCATGTCTGCGGCCGGGCTGCTTGCAGAAACCCCCAAACCTACGGCGGAAGACATCGACGATTACATGTCGGGGAATGCCTGCCGGTGTGCTGCGTACCAGCGTATCCGGGCCGGTATCTTGCGCGCTGCTGAAATTCTGGAGGGCTGAAGATGACCCCGAATACGTCCCGCCGAAACTTTCTGAAGGGGGCTGCGGCTTCCACAGCTGTTCTCTTTGTCGGAGTGAATCCCAGCGGCGGTCTTGCCGCTGCCGAGGCAAGCCAGGCTCAGTTCAATCCATTTGTCAAAGTCGGGTCGGACGGCGTAGTGACAGCGATCGTCAAGCACTATGAGGCCGGTCAGGGCATCAGCACCGGGCTTTCTACTCTGATTGCGGAAGAAATCGGCCTGCGTCTTGATCAGATCGAGTTCGAGTTCGCGCCCTCCAATCCTGAACTTTATGCCAACCTCAGGTTCGGGATTTTCCAAGGCACAGGCAGTTCCACATCCCTCGTCAACTCCTGGGATCAGTACCGCCAGGCCGGCGCGGCAGCCCGTGAGATGCTGATCGCGGCCGCGGCTGCGGCATGGGGAATTGATGCCGCGGAAATCACAATCGACGAGGGGATTGTTAAAGCGGCCGGGCATTCAGCGCCCATCGGCGAATTTGTGGCGGCTGCCACGAAGCTCCCGGCGCCTGAAAACCCGCGACTGAAAGACCCGGCAGACTACAAGCTGATCGGCTCACCTGCGGCCCGCCGTCTGGATTCCGCAGGCAAAGGCAACGGTCAGGCCAAATTTTCCATGGATTTGCATCTTCCCAACCAAATGGTTGTGCTGATCAAGCGCCCGCCGTCGCGGGGCGGTTTGGCCGTCAGCTTTGACGACAGCGCTGCGCAGGACGTGAAAGGCTACCTGCACTCCGCAGTGCTGCCGAACAAGGCGGGCATTGCCGTTTATGCGGAAAACACCTGGGCCGGAATTCAGGCGCGGGAAGCGGTTGAGGCTGAGTGGGATGTTTCCGCCGCCGAGACCCGCAGCTCTGATGAGGTTGAAGCCGAAATCCGGGCGGCGCTGGACGCCGAACCTGAGTTCCGGGCAAACAGCACGGATCCGGATGCTGTGGCGGCAGACATCAATGGGGCGGAAAAAACCATTGAAAAGACCTTCTACTTCCCGCTGCTGGCGCACGCCCCGATGGAGCCGTTGAATTGCACCATTGAACAGACCGAAGACGGGGACATCGTGCTCCATGATGGTGCGCAGATGCCGACGGCAACCCATCTGGCCTATCAGGAAATCTTCGGGCTGCCGCAGGAAAAGATCCACATCAAGTCGATGTTCGCAGGCGGTTCCTTTGGCCGCCGGGCAACCCCGACAGCCGACTATCAGGTCGAAGCGGCCCTGGCCTTTATCATGACGGACCGGACGCGGCCGGTGAAACTGGTCTGGACGCGCGAGGATGATATCCAGGGCGGCTACTACCGGCCTGCCTTCGGCCACAAGGTGCGGGTCGGACTGGACGCCAATGGCGGCATTGTCGGCTGGCAGCACCAAATTGCCGGTCAATCTGTAATGAAAGGCACCCCGTTCGAGCACCTTGTCGTGCATAACGGCGTGGATCACACTTCCGTGGAAGGGGCTGTTGATACGGCCTACAGCATTCCGGGATTTGCCCTGGGCCTGACAGATACCCAGAAGGCAACATCAGTCTTGTGGTGGCGCTCCATCGGCCACGCCCACACCGCCTATGTGATGGAAACAATGATGGATCTGGCAGCCAAGGCAGCCGGAACCGATCCGCTGGAGTACCGGCTGAAGTATCTGGCAGGCGCGGATAACAAGAACCAGCAGAGGAAATCAGCGGTTCTGAAACTGGCCGCTGAAAAGGCCGGCTGGGGCACGGCACCTGCTGGTCATGCGCAGGGGATTTCGGCGCATATGTCCTTTGGCACTTTTGTTGCCCTTGTTGCCGAAGTGTCCGGCAGCGCGGAAGACGGCGTGAAGATTGAGAAAATCACATGCGCAGTGGATTGCGGCATTGCTGTCAACCCGGACATCGTGGATGCCCAGATCCAAAGCGGTGTCGGTTACGGCATCGGGCACATCATGCGTGATCAGATCACTCTGAGCAGCGGTGCAGTGGACCAGTTCAATTTCCCGGATTACGAGCCGCTGCGCATCGGGGACATCGGCGCCATTGATGTCCACATCATCCCCTCGGCAGAAGCCCCCAGCGGCATCGGCGAACCCGGAACGCCTCCGGCAGGCCCGGCTCTGGCCAATGCCATTGCGGCCCTGGCTGGCACGATGGTCAGCAAACTGCCGATGGCTGAAGACGGCGTGACTTTTGCCTGAATTGCAAACTCTTCAAGGAAACGACAAGACCATGAGAATTGATTGGACGCTGCCCGAAAAACGGGCTGGCTTCTGGGGCTTTATCGACACGCTGATCGGCCCAGGAGCGACAAAAGCGGAAAAGAACCTTCAGCTTTATCCGCCGTTCATCTTTGCTGCCGGCGTTGTTGTCTTCGGCCTCTTCCAGAGCGCTGACTGGAATATCTGGCAGTATATTCTGGTTGCTCTGATCGCTGTGGACATGGTCGGCGGATCCATTACCAACTCTACCTCCGCAGCCAAACGCTGGTTCTTCCGCGAGGGCGAAGGCTTCAAGGCTCATATGAGCTTTATTGCGATTCACCTGATCCAGATCACTTTGTTCAGCTGGGCGTTTCTGGGCTTTGATCTGGGCTGGATTGCCATGGTCTATGGTTTCACCCTCGCGTCCTGTGCGGCGATCCTTCTGACGCCTTTATACCTGCAGCGCCCGTTTGCGGCCCTTGTCTACTGCATCGCTCTGCTTCTTTCGCTCTACGTTTTCGAGAATCCCGAGCACCTGGAATGGTTCCTGCCAATCCTGTTCTTCAAGCTTCTGGTCAGCCATACGCTTCGGGAAGAACCCTATCAGCCCTGATGCCTGACCTCGTCTGACCGGGGCCCGAACATGGACAGATTCAGGTTCCGGCCGGAGCCAGGGGGTGCGTGGAACACGCGCTTTTCCTCGCCCGCGCCCCCAATTCCTCAACCCTCAAGATTGGAGATGCCATGCCTTTCTCAAACCTCCTCACCGCAACTGCAGCCGCCTTTCTGCTGGCGACCCCTGTCTTTGCAGAAAAAACCTATAAGACCCAGCAGGGCCACACCGAAGTCCGCGTTGCATGGAGCCATGCAGGCGTCTCGATGCAGCATGGTGAGTTCACCAAGGCTGAAGGCACCCTGGTTCTGGATGAAGCCAATATCGAAGGCGCGAGCCTGAACGCGGTCGTGGATGCAACCAGCATCCATTCCGGCGTCGCTGCGCTGGATGATCACATCAAGAATGCCGATTTTCTGGAAGTGGAAACCTACCCGGAAATCACCTTTGAAAGCGCCTCAGTTACCCGCACTGGCGACAAAACTGCTGATATCACCGGTAACCTGACCATGCACGGGGTGACCAAGCCCGTGACGCTTCAGGCCACTTTGACCCACATCGGCAAGCACCCGCTGGCGCAGTTCCTGGAGTACTACAAAGGCGACTGGGCCGCGTTTCACGCGCGGACCGAAATCGAGCCCAAGGACTTCGGTGTCGGCATGACCATCCCGGTTGGGACACTGGTCATCGAAATCGATACCGAAATGCAGGCCGTCGAATAGCCGCTTCACAAAAGCTCTGTGCCATTTCCCGCAAAAGAAACGGCACATGTCCACGCAAGACATGCGCC
>NZ_JAKFZM010000071.1:0-14485 GCF_021654205.1 Leisingera sp. MMG026
TACTGTGAACCTGGTTTTCATGCTGCGCGCGCTCGCAGCGCGCCGATCCGCTGCACTGCCGAATTTCTCTCGCTGCATGGCCGAGGAGAATGCAGCCATTCCGGCAAGCCGCAGCAAATCTGAAACCACGAATTCACGGGTCGCGGGACAAATCTGCCGTTTGCTCTTCTTTAGCGAACTTGGAAAAACAGGTGATTGCAGTCATTTGACTGGTTACGGTTGAACACCGGAATAAAGCCTTGGCAATCCATGATTTCACGTCTTGATGCAGGCCGCCATCTCTCTCATGTGGCGCATGTCCGAACCGCAACAGCCGCCTACAACAGAGATATCCGGGAAACTGCGTACGAGGCGCGCAACCTCGGCGCCGAGTTCTTTCGGATTTCCGTCGTCCAACTCGGTCGCATTGTCGAGTTCAGCGTGGCTGCACCGCGAGGCATTCACCGCCATTCCTTTCAGCCGAGGGTGCCCTGTCAAGACATGGCTGAAGTGATCGGGATGCGCACAGTTGACCATGAAATAGGCCGCAGCCCCATCGGTGAGTACGTCGACGCGATCAATCGCCTCTTCCAAACCAGTTCCGTTGTCCAGGCAACCATCGGCTTCCACAACGAATGAGACCGCAATCGGCACCCCGCAATCCTTGGCCGCCAGTACAGCACCTGCGGCTTCTTCGACTTGATTGAAAGTGTACGCATTAACCAAATCGATTCCGGCGTCAGCCACTGTGCCTATCTGAATAGCATGATAGGCGCGCGCGGCCGCGACCGTCAGGGGCGGAAGTTTGGCATAGGCATCACGGGAGGGACCGATGCAGAGCGCCACCAGAACATCATCGCGCATTGCCTCGTCTCGCAAGTTGCACATAAGGGCCACTGCTTTCTGGTTCAAAGCCGCCAAGCGGTCAGCTCCATAGCCAAGCGGCGCCGCACGGTCGCGGTTTGCCATCCACGTGAGCGTGTCGAGGATGCAGCCCAGATCGGCCTTGGCAGCCACCTTCATCAGATCACGCATTTGGTCGACAACAATCGGCTGGGCGTTGGCATCCTCGACCAAGGGAAAAGACGCAAACCCAGGCAGTTCAACTCCGCGATTGAAAATCAGGTCTGTTCCAGTCGCGGCGAAAACAAGAAATTTCTGATCCGTTTCGTGAGGCAAGAACCGTTTCATCTATCACCACCCCATTCTTTCCAGATTCAGTTTAATATTACAGATCGCGGCGAGAGAGCACAAATCCTCGACTTTCAAGCAGCCTCATTCCTCGACTGCAATGGGATGGGCCGAGAGCCGGGGCATTACCTTAGCGTACATCCAGTGACGTGCTCCCCTTAGAGTCCGGGGTTATTAGTTCGCTCTGTTCAGGGTTTGGTCCTCTACTGACCGTTGGTGATACTCCCGCGGGGTGAGCCCGTCGAGGCTCGAATGTGGGCGGTGGCGATTGTAATCCTCGCGCCAAGCCGCGATCAGGTCTCGGGCATGGCGCAAATTGGCAAACAGGTGCTCGTTCAGGCGCTCGTCACGCAGTCGGCCATTGAAGCTTTCCACGAAGCCGTTTTGCATCGGCTTGCCAGGGGCAATGTAGTGCCACTCGACCTTGCGGCCCTCCTGCCATTTCAGGATGGCGTTCGACGTCAGTTCCGTTCCGTTGTCGCTGACCACCATGCAGGGGTAGCCGCGCAGCCGGGCGATGTTGTCCAGTTCACGCGCCACGCGTTGCCCGGAAAGGGACGTGTCGACCACGCAGGCTAGGCACTCCCGGCTGAAGTCGTCGATGACGCACAGAACCCGGAAACGGCGCCCGTCTGACAGGCTGTCCGACACGAAGTCCAGCGACCATCTTTGGTTCGGGCCTTGCGGGATTGCCATCGGCGCACGGGTGCCAATCGCTCGTTTACGCAGGCTATAACCGCTTGCTCAAACGCCCTGTGCAGGATGTGACGCTGGCCTATTGCTGGGCTCATGCCCGCCGCAAACTGCATGATGTGACCCAATCCGGCGCGGCCCCAATCGCGCAGGAAGGTCTGGCCCAAATCCAGGCGCTCTATCGCATCGAAAAAGACCTGCGCGGTCAAAGTGCCAACAAACGCCGCGCCGCGCGACAGGACCGCTCAAAACCCATCATCGACGCCTTCGAACTCTGGCTCGCCCAGAACCGCGCCCGTGTCTCGGAGAAATCGCCAACCGGAGAAGCCCTGAAATACATCGCCAAATACAGGGACGGGCTGATCCGGTTCCTGGACGACGGTCGCATCGAATTGGATTCCAACCCCGTCGAGCGCACCATCAGACCAATCGCCCTCAACCGCAAAAACGCGCTCTTCGCAGGCCATGATACCGGAGCACAAAACTGGGCCGTCATCGCGTCCATGATCGAAACCTGCAAACTCAACGGGATTGAACCCCATGGCTATCTGTCCGGTGTCCTGACAGCTATTGCTGGCGGGCACAAACAGACTGATATCAACCTCCTGCTGCCCTGGAACTACGTCAATCACGTGTGAACCGCGCACCGCTTACGCTCTTCCGCATTGTCTGTCTCCTCGTGTGGAGAACAGGCTAACTTCAAAACGCGGACATTTCAGGGGAGCAGGTCACCAGCCAGGAAAGCCTCAGCAAAACGCCTATGTCGAGCGCTACAACCGGACAGTTCGGCACGAATGGCTGGACCTATACATTTTCGAAAGCATCGAAGAGGTCCAGCAGATTGCCACCGAGTGGCTATGGTCCTACAACCATGAACGCCCGAACATGGGCAACGGCGGGATGACCCCCGCACAGAAACTGAAGATGGCCGCGTAAATTCTACGACCAAGCCCCCGCAAAAATGGGGGGATTACCTCTGGAACTGCCAGACGCCGCCAAAAAAAACGGCCACTGTCAGATCACATCTGAACAACTATATTTCAAGCTATCGATTTCCTGGAATACCCGGTTCAGTATCGTCTCCAGTTCGGAGATTCTTAAAAGAACCTCAGGCGTATCAGATTGCTTACATGCCTTCTCAATCATTTCTGAAGTCTCTGCCAAGCTGTTGGCTCCGATGGAGTAAGCCGCAGACTTAAGCTTATGCGCCCCGAAGGTGATATCTTCTAAAGCGCGTGCGCTAGCTGCTGCCTGGATGTCATGAACATACTGTCGCGCTGGAGTGATGAACTCTGATAAGATCTCGGTTATGAGAGACATGTCCTCGCCAAAGCTCCGCTTTAGGAACGACAAATCTATGGGCGAAGTTACTTCCTGAGCAGTCGTGCATTCCTCCTTGGTGGGATTAGCGCACATCCAAGCCCGGACTTTTTCTGCCAACTCTTCCAATTCAACGGGTTTGCACAGAAAATCATCCATTCCTGCTTTGAAGCAATGTTCGACGTCTTCATCCAATGCGCCTGCTGTCACTGCAACAATAGGTAATCTTCTACTTGATTTGGTATCTTCGGCCGCACGTATTGCTCTTGCAAGTTCGAACCCATCCATATTCGGCATGTGGCAATCAGTCAAAAGCATGCCGAAGCCGTGCTTCTGTAAGGCCGATAAGGCCTCACGCCCGTCATTGACAATCATCACTGCAAAGCCAGTGCTGTTCAGTTGGCGCCGCAAAACATTTTGGTTGATCACATTGTCTTCGGCCAGAAGGATCAGCTGCCCGGATGCTTCCGCGGCTTCCAACGTAGGGACTGGAGCAGCCTCTTGCGGGACGTGATTGATTTCCTCACGAATATGCACAGGCGCCGCATGACCAAGAGCCTCCGCTATGCTGTTCAGGAACGAATGATGCCTAAGCGGAAACATCAGGGTTTGAACGCCAGAAGCCGGTTCGAAAGCATCACCTTGCCCCCGGCGGCTGCCAACAATCACCGGCACATCCGTTGGCATTTCGCAGCCTTCGGACTGAAACAACTCTGCGACATCTCTACTCTCAACAAAAACAACGCTGAAAGGCGCATCGTTTTCCAGAGCGTATTGCCGGCTTTCCCTAAACTCCTCAGGGGTGCCTGCCACAGACACTTCCATTCCCGTTCCAAACAGGTATGCGGGCATTACCTCTTTCAAAAACGGCGTTCTCATAAGGAGGAGAATCCGTTCCCCGTGAAAGTCAAATGGCTCCGACGATGCAGGGCTGTTTACATCTTCAGGCAGTGCAATATCAAAAGAAAAGCAAGATCCTTGCCCCACTGCTGTCTGAACACTGATCCTTCCATTCATCAGTTCAACAAGTCTGTTGCTGATTGTCAGGCCGAGACCCGTTCCCCCGTACCGGCGGGTCGTGGAACTTTCAGCCTGTGTAAACGCCTCGAACAGCGACGCCAGCGCATCCTCGGGAATGCCAATGCCAGTATCGGATATCTGTATCCTAAGCGAAACTTCCCCTGTTCCGAAGGGAGGCAACCGATCCGCTCGGATTTGAACACTGCCCTGCTCAGTAAACTTGATCGCGTTGCCAACCAAATTAAACAAGACCTGCCGAAGTCTATGAGGATCTCCTAGAACGGATGCAGGCAGCAACGGCTCTACGAAGCAGTCAAGCGCCACTCCCTTATCATGTGCAATAGATGCCAAGGCCTCACTGACACCTTCAACAACATCAGCAATAGAAAAGGGGGCCTTCTCCAGCTCCAGGCCTTGAGCATCAATCTTTGAGAAGACCAGAATGTCGTTGATGATGTTCAGAAGGGAATCCGAAGACTCACGTACTGTATTCAGCATTTCCCTGTGATCATCTGGCAATCCTGCTCTTTGCAGCAGATCGACCATTCCGATGATCCCATTCATCGGGGTACGGATTTCATGGCTCATCGTTGCCAAAAATTCAGCCTTGGCCTTGGATGCCTTCTCGGCTTCATCACGCGCTAAGGCAAGCTCGCTCGTACGGGCCGCAACCAGGCCTTCAAGGTTGTGATGAGTTGCTGCCAACTCGTTTTCTGCACGGCGTCTCTCAACTACCTCCTGTTCAAGGTTGGACACTTTTTCACGAATTGAATCCCGCATAGCGGCTAGAGATTTCGCCAACGAACCGACTTCATCTGTGCCGGATACATCGATCGGCCTGTCCAGATCACCTTCTCTCATTGCTGCGGCTGTGAGTGTTAACGCAGTTATCGGCCGGGAGATGCCTCTTCCGACAAAAAATGCTGCGGCAAGACTAAGAGCGATGAAGAGGCCGGAAATAACGGCAAAGCTTAAGATCGCGCTGTTCAATGTCTGTTCAGCATTAAGCCCAAGACTATCCTGTTCTTGTTTGATCGCCAGCTTGAGATTTTCGATACGGTTAGCCACATCCGGGCCAATCTTGTCCAACTCATAGAGAATGATCGCATTTCTTTGATTGATGATCTGATGAACTTCATGAAATGCAGAAAGATACGCACGAGTTTCTTCTTCTACGCTCCCGGCTGTGGCCACGCTTTCCTGATCTGTTAGTATTGCAGTCAGTCTTTGCAGAGTCAGTTCAGCGTCTCGAAATTCTCTCGTTGCACGATTGTGCAAGGTATCCTTGTTCTCGACAAGAAAACGGTTCGCGTAAAGGCGCCCGAGCAGAAAGCTGCGCAATGCAGAACCCGCCAGAAATGCGGCATCCAGCTGACCCTCTGCAGCGGCCTTAGCCATCTGGCTTGTTAGTGACTTTTCTGCCTTAGGACCAATTGCATTCAATTGCCCGTTAACAAGCTCGTTCCGGTGCATCTGCAGCTCGGTGACTTCGTCAAAACCTGCAACGTACCGTTTCAGATCGGCCTCCAAGTCTTTGAGCAAAAGCTGCCGGACGACATCACCCTCTGTCAGGTTTTGGGTATCCTGGATAAGCAGCAGTGTCTGTCTGGCACGCTTTTCCACACCTTTGATGTTTTCTTGAGACGCACTGATGACAAAATTCTTCGCGAAGATCCGTGTCATCAGCATGTTGGCCTGAATGCGCCCGTCGGCGTTGGTCTGCAGTGCCAAGTCTCTGTATGATTCAAAAATCCGCTGAGACTCTCGCAGGTTGATGAAGGCAATGAAGGCCATAATGGTTGCAAGCGTCATTACACTGCCAAAGCCAAGGGCCACCTTCTTCCAAATGCTTAGCCTGTTCACTCTTTCCGGCCCTTATGCTGGCTTTGCCACTGCGTGACCCATAAAGGTAAATCAGCAGCAGGGAGAGGTCGCGACACGAAGTAGCCTTGGACTATGTCGCAGCCAAGCTCGGTTACGAGATCCCAGTCTTCCAGGTGTTCTACACCTTCTGCCACGATTTTCAGGTTCAACGATTTTGCCAATCCGACGGAAGCTTTAAGAATGTTTCTCTTCGTATTGTCCTGCGCGGCACCGTCAACAAAAGCGCGGTCGATCTTGAGTTCTGAAAACGGAAGCGCTTCCAAATTCAGCAACGAAGAGCGGCCGGTGCCAAAATCATCAATTGAGATGACAAAGCCATGCATGTGCAATCGCGTGACAATCTCAAGGAAAACGGCTTCATCGCTAGGTGCCCCCGTTTCGGTGATTTCGAAAATGATCCTGCTTGGATCCAAAGCAAGGGAGGCGGCAAGGCGGGACAACCGGTCAGGCAGTTCTGTATCAAACAGCATTGCTGGCGAGAGGTTAAGCGCCACACGCGTTAGAAGGCCAACGGTCTCCCATTTCTGCAATTGCCGAAAAGAGAGTTCAACAAGCTTTTCTGTCATCGGCGCGATCAGAAGAGTGCTTTCCGCCAGTTCAATAAATGAATCTGGAAAGATCATCCCGTGCTCCGGGTGTTCCCAACGCACCAATGCCTCGACGCTGGAAAGCGATAGGCTCTTCAGCGACACTTTTGGCTGATAGTGCAGAACGAATTCATCAGCCTTGATGCCCCGTTCCAAGTCATCCTTTCCAATCTTGAGCGTTGGTCCAGAACTAGGGCGCACTGCCCTTTGTTCCAACCGTTTCAGGATTGGCAGGATTTCTTCATGCGAGATAGGTTTTGAAACCGCTCCTAGCACATTCAGAAGGCGCGCATTTGCCAGAGAGCATGCGGCCTTCAGAACCATGTCATCGGCACCGGAAAGGAAAGCGATCGCAGGCGGATGCGGCAGCTCTGACAAGTGGCGTACCAACTCGATACCATCCATGTCGGGCATCATTAGATCGCACAAGATCAACTCGGTGCTCTTGCCGCACGCCTTAAGAATCGAAAGAGCTTCGCTGCCGCTGCTGGCTTCGAGGAAGCTTTCGACGCCAAGACCGGAAAGTATCCGTCGAGTTAGACCTCTTATGAATGGCTCATCATCCACCAGAAGAACTGTTTTTGGAATAGAGCCCACGCCAAGAACCTCTTATCAATTTGGATCACAAAGCCGTGGCAACAAGAGCGTTTTCTGCCATGCGCGCTGATCAAGCATATCCTGGAACCGCTGATCGGTCGAACAGCATCCAGCAAGCTCTATACAGAAGGCTCTCAGACCAGGCTTATAGATACACGTCGCGTCTCTCATCGGTTCTGACCGGTCAAGAGCCGCGACGTGCGGATGTTCAGGCTGTCGATTCCTCGGGAGTTATTAAAGATAAGCAGGCCTTTCGGCAATGGTATTGGTTAACCCGCTGCAAACGAAAGAACATTGCTATTCCCTACGGGAGCTTGTGCTGGAACGTTGTTTTCCGGCACCCTTTCGCCTGTAGAAAACACCGATGTAAGACCGCTCAAGCTGTTTGCATCCGTGTCCAGCATCTGTGCTGCAGCGGTGGTTTCCTCAACCATTGCCGCGTTTTGCTGGGTGACACCATCCAATTGCGTAATCGCAGTGTTTATCTCAAAAATACCCGTCGATTGCTCCTTTGTTGCATCAGCAATCTCTTCCACCAGGCTGTTCACACTGCTGATCTTTTCGATCATCTCACTCAAGGACCCGAATGTCTTCTCAACCAGGCTGACACCATCCTGAACATGTTGCGAACTGCTGGAAATCAGCCCTTCGATCTCATCAGATGCATTTGAAGCCCGTTGCGCCAGCGCGCGCACTTCGGATGCAACAACTGCAAAGCCACGCCCGGCTTCGCCAGCCCGGGCAGCTTCGACACCTGCATTCAATGCAAGAAGATTGGTTTGGAAGGCAATGTCGTTGATGACACCAATAATCTGAGAAATCTTTTGAGAAGAGTCGCGGATTTCACTCATTGCGGAAATGGTTTGTTCCAGGACAACTCCGCTTTCTTCGGCGCTGCGCTTTGTTTCACCGACAAAAGCGGTGGCCTTGTCTGCACCAGATGCGGTGGAGCTCACAGTATCCGTCAATGTTGCCAAGGCGGCAGCAGTTTCGGCAAGGGTCGCAGCTTGGGTTTCAGTACGCATTGAAAGCTCACTGGAGGATTGATTGATTTCGGAGGCGCCGGAGCGAATGCTCTGTGAACTTGCGACAACGGACTGAATAGCATCCTGCAGCTTTTCCATGGCGGCGTTAAAGTTGACCCTCAACGCATCGTATTCCTCAGGGAAAGCTTCTTCTATTCGTGCAGTTAGAGTGCCATGCGCAAGCCGTTCAAGCCCTTGACTAAGAGCAGCAACGACATTGGCTTGCTCGGCACGGGCAAGATTCGCGCGTTCTTCTGCAACCCGGTCACGGTCAATATGAGCCTGACGAAACAATTCGAGAGCACGAGCCAACTGGCCCAATTCATGCTTGTGTTCTGCTCCGGTGATTGTGACGTCGGTATCGCCCTTCGCAAGGCTATTGGTCGTTTCGATGGTCCTGCGCAGTGGAAACGCAATCCAGCGGCCAACCAGAATCGAAAGAAGGATTGCCGCGGTAATGCAAAGGAGACCCGCGGCAGGGACCATCACAAACATCCGGTCAACAATAGTTTGGCCATTTGGCCCAAGCACATTCTGAGTTGCCACAATGGACTCGGCCAATTCTTCAAACTTGTTTTGCATTTCCGGGCCAATCTTGTCCAAGTGATCGGCGCTGATGGCATCTACTAGGGCAATGGCTACCTTGGTTTCCTCCAGTTTTTGCAAGAACAGGATGGTCTGAGCCTGCGCTGTTGAGGCGAAACCGGCCTCCTCTGTTGTCAGTGGCAGAGCCGCTATCTCGGACAAGTAATCGGCTGACAGAAGGATTTGCTTTCTGGATTCGTCAAAATGCTGCAGGTCGCGGGAAAGGAGAAATTTTTCAGCATAGATACGGCTGAGCAGCAGGCTTTCCTGAGCTTGAGACGTCTTGAACTGCAGCTCATTTTGCCCCTCAGTGTGCGCGGCTCCATTTAGGCCAGTCAAACTCTCTCGGGCGGTTTTACCCGCTTCTAAGAGGCTGTTTTCAAGACTTTCTTCGTGTTCTACTTCCACCCTTAGCTGCTGAAAGTGCTCCATGTACTTTTCAGAGGCAACGACGACCTGCCTGATTTCTTCAGAGTAATGCTGGTTTCCATCAAAGACGGTCAAGTCATTGCCGTCTCTGATAATCTCGGCAATGTTAGATTGGACCTCGTCGGCGTTTTCGGAGCTTCTTACTGCACGGAACATCAGAGCTGCGATCCTAGCTTGAAACAAATCCTCCACAAAATCGCTGATCGCGATGTTTTGTTTGGCCGTTGATCTGTACTTTTTGTAGCTGCTCCCTAGATCCCGCACAGCAAGAAGTGAAAATGCTGCCACAACAATAAGCAACGCGGTAATCGCAGCCGACCCAAGATTGATTCGATTGGTGATGGATATGGAACTCAACATCATAACTTCCCATGCTAAATTCGCCTAAAAGATGATTGCGCTGGAAAACCCGCGCAACTTAATGGCGTGAGGACACAGTAGTATCGAAATGATAATTTTTTCTAACTTTACGACTGGATTTAGGGTCAGTGAGCTCCCCCCCCGAAAGACCGCTTCGGCGACCTGTGCTGTTGTGCGGCAAAATCACCGCTGCGAGTGCGAGCGGATGCTGCGTCAGCAATAGCCGCGTAAGCAGAAGGCGGGTTTGTCCGCATCCCTTCCGTTCAATGATGGTTGGTGGCTGCACCTGCGGCGAAGGTCTGCTCCTTTCATTGCTCGTGCAGCATGGGATCACCGCCCGGCTTGCAGACCCCAAGACTTTGCAAACGTCGCTGTCTGCGCTTTGCTGACCCTGTTCCAGCTGGCGGTATCAGAACAAGTGCTTGCGCCCTGCTGAAGGTCCGCTTGCGCTGGAAGGCTTGAAAAAGCTCGCACATGCAGCGATCGGCGCCAAGCTTGTCAACTTAACGGCAAGTTTGGACTGACTGCTGTCTTGGAGCAGGCTGATGTGAAACTCTATCTTTTCACTGTTGCAGAAAGCGGCGGCTGCCCCCATCGCCGTGCATGAAGCTACCTGGCCCCCGAATATGCAGGCACAGCAAAACGAAGGAGCCTGTTCTCTGTTTCCGTAATACAGTCAGCCTCAGTCACAATGCTCCAACCCAGATATAGAAAAGGCGCCCGCCGGGCGCCCTATATGTAGATCTTGGTGAGAACTCGTGCCGAAACGGTGGGAACTCGTGGAAGATTTACAATCTTCAGTGTGTCCAGGGACCGCGGCGGTTGGTGGCGAAGTTGTCGCCATAGCCGCCCGGGCGGATGTTGGGCTTGCGTTCCTTGGGCTCGGCCACCTGCGCTTCGATGCCGTGGTCCTTGGCATATTCCAGCGCCGCCTCCTTGCTCTCGAACCGCAATTTGACCTGGCTCTGGGTGTCGCCGGAGGAGGTCCAGCCCATCAGCGGATCCACTTCACGGGCCGAGGCAGGCGCATATTCCAGCACCCATTTCCGCGTCTTGGCCATGCCAGAGGTCATGGCATTGCGTGCCGGCCGGTAAATCCGCGCTTGCATGGGCTGTCTCCCGCTTCGAGTCTTCGTCCAGCGCTTTTATGCGCCGGATACGGCGCTGCGGCAAGGTGCCATTTGCACAGGATTAGCCGGGGTTTGCTGCCGTGCCACAGGCCGCCCGCGCCAGCCCGCCCAGATGGGATTGCCGCGCGCACAGGAATTCCATCAGCCGGGCCGGATACCCCTGCGGCGGCGCCTCTTGCACCGAGGGCCGCGCCATGACAGCAGCCCGCCACGCTGCCATATGCGCGGCCTCCGGCATCAGTCCGAAATCCCCAATGGCCTCAAATGTCTCAAAATACCGGAAGATGGTGCCCCAGACGCCATCCACCAGGCGGAATGTTTCTCCGGCAAAGAAAGGCCCTTCCACCTCCGGCGCAATCCGCGCAAGCCGGATGCGCAGATCTCTGGCAGCCGCGGCAAATGCCGCCTCATCCGCGGCACTGTACAGTTTGCCGATGTCCGCCAGCGTCTCGGAGCCGAATGCGATCCAGGCCCGGTGCCGCGCCCGCTCCAGCGGATCGGCGGGGTGCAGGCTGCCGGGCGTGGCTTCATCCAGGTATTCGGCAATCACCTGGCTTTCAAACAACACCCGCCCGCCGGTTTCCAGAACCGGCACCCGGCCCAGCGGCGACAGCGATCGGAACCATTCGGGCTTGTCCGCCAGATCGATATAGGTGCGCCGGTGCGGGATGGCTTTTTCACGCAGCACAATCACTGCGCGTTGCACATAGGGGCACAGATGGTGGCTGATAAGATGCAAGTCAGTCATGGGATCCTTACTTAAATGCAATTGCATGCACATCAGATGGGCGGCCCGCCCTTGCACATCAATGCATATGCATTTAAAATTCCCGTATGGAAACACCTGACCCGTTCCGCATCTGGCTGCCGCTGGCCCGCGCCCATAAATCCATCCTCGCCACAGTGGAGGCTGCATTGAAACAGGCGGGCCTGCCGGGCCTGGACTGGTACGATCTGCTGTGGGAGCTTGAGTGCGCCGGCGGCACCGGTCTGCGCCCTTTTGAGCTGCAGGAAAAACTGCTGCTGCCGCAATACGGCGTCTCGCGCCTGGCGGAGCGGCTGGCCAAGGCGGGCCTGCTGGAACGCCAGACCTGCAACGGCGACGGGCGCGGCCAGACACTGGTGATCACGCCGGACGGCGCCGCCATGCGCGCCCGCATCTGGGCGGTTTACGCCGATGCCATGCAGCAGGCCGTCGGCAGCCGTTTCAGCCCGGGCGAAGCACGGCGGCTGGCGGAACTGCTTGGCAAATTCCATCGTCCTGCGCGCAGCTGACAAAAACAGGCTGCATTCCGGCGAAACCCCGCCCTGCCCCCTTGCACAAGAACAAAAACAGACCAAAATCAGCGCCAGCCGCCAACGGAGTCGCCTGATGCCCTATGCCCATTCCGATAAGACCATGCCGATGATGACCCAGCGGGCACCGCAGCAGCGGCCCAAGCTGGAAGGCGGCAAGCGGTTTGTGATGCATACCCCGTTTCAGCCCGCCGGCGACCAGCCCACTGCGATCCGCGAACTGTCCGAGGGCGTGCTGGACGGCGAGCGCAACCAGGTGCTGCTGGGCGCCACCGGCACCGGCAAGACCTTCACCATGGCCAAGGTGATCGAGGAGACCCAGCGTCCCGCCATCATCCTCGCCCCGAACAAAACCCTCGCCGCGCAATTGTATGGCGAATTCAAGGGCTTCTTCCCGGAAAACTCGGTCGAATATTTCGTCTCCTTCTATGACTACTACCAGCCCGAGGCCTATGTGCCGCGCTCGGATACCTACATCGAGAAGGAAAGCCAGATTAACGAGCAGATCGACCGGATGCGCCACTCCGCCACCCGCGCCCTGTTGGAACGCGATGACGTGATCATCATCGCGTCTGTCTCCTGCATCTACGGCATCGGCTCGGTTGAGACTTACTCGGCGATGACCCAGGACCTGAAAGCGGGCGAAATGTACGACCAGCGCCAGATCATGGCCGACCTCGTCGCCCAACAGTACAAACGCAACGACCAGGCCTTCCAGCGCGGCTCCTTCCGGGTCCGCGGCGACACGCTGGAAATCTTCCCCGCCCACCTGGAAGACCGCGCCTGGAAACTGTCCTTCTTCGGCGAGGAACTGGAGGCGATCACCGAATTCGACCCGCTGACCGGCGAAAAGACCGGCAGCTTCGAGCAGATCCGCGTCTATGCGAACTCCCACTATGTGACGCCGAAACCAACGCTGAACCAGGCCGTGATCTCGATCAAGAATGAGCTGAAGATGCGGCTGGAAAACCTGCTCGGCGAGGGCAAGCTGCTGGAGGCTCAGCGGCTGGAACAGCGCTGCAACTTCGATATCGAAATGCTCGAGGCGACAGGCCACTGCAACGGGATCGAGAACTACTCCCGCTATCTGACCGGCCGCGCACCGGGTGAGCCGCCCCCCACGCTATTTGAATTCATCCCCGACAACGCCATCGTCTTTGCCGACGAAAGCCATGTCTCGGTGCCGCAGATCGGCGGCATGTACAAGGGCGACCACCGGCGCAAGATGACATTGGCCGAACACGGCTTCCGCCTGCCGTCGTGCATGGACAACCGCCCGCTGAAGTTTGAGGAATGGGACGCCATGCGCCCGCAATCGGTGTTTGTCTCTGCCACCCCGTCGAAATGGGAGCTGGAACAGTCCAGCGGTGTGTTTGCCGAACAGGTGATCCGCCCCACCGGCCTGCTGGATCCGCAGGTTGAAATCCGCCCCGTCGACATGCAGGTGGACGATCTGCTGGACGAGGTGCGCCGCGTCACTGCTGACGGGTTCCGCACGCTTGTGACCACGCTGACCAAACGCATGGCCGAGGATCTGACCGAATACCTGCACGAACAGGGGATCAAGGTCCGCTACATGCATTCCGACATCGACACGCTGGAACGCATTGAAATCCTGCGTGATTTGCGCCTTGGCGCCTTTGACGTGCTGATCGGCATCAACCTGCTGCGCGAGGGGCTTGATATTCCCGAATGCGGGTTGGTCGCCATTCTGGACGCCGACAAGGAGGGCTTTCTGCGGTCTGAAACCTCGCTGATCCAAACAATCGGCCGCGCCGCCCGCAACGCCGAGGGCCGCGTTATCATGTACGCCGACCGCATCACCGGCTCGATGGAGCGCGCCCTGGGGGAAACCGACCGCCGCCGCGACAAGCAGATCGCCTATAACACCGAGCACGGTATCACGCCTGAGACCGTCAAGAAAAACGTCGAGGACGTGCTGGCCGGGCTTTATGCCGGCGACACCGACATGAGTCGCGTCACCGCCCAGATCGACAAGCCGATGCACGGCGCCAATCTGGAGGCGCACCTGAACGGCTTGCGCGACCAGATGCGCAAGGCCGCCGAGAACCTGGAGTTCGAAGAAGCCGCCCGCCTGCGCGACGAAGTGAAACGGCTGGAGGCAGTGGATCTGGCGATCTCCGACGACCCGCTGGCCCGGCAATCCGCGGTCGAGGCGGCGTCCGAAGCGGCGGTCAAGTCGCGTGGGCGTTCAACCGCGGGCAAGGCCGGGACACGGGCTTATAGGGGTAAATCGCAGAAGAAATTTTCGTGACAACTAAGTTAATCGACCAAGGAGATTTGAGCTCAATGAAAAACGATTATTCCCGAAGCATTGCAATGCTTTGTCCAACTTGCGGGTCCGACGAATTCTCTTTTGACAATGACC
>NZ_JAKFZM010000072.1:0-13984 GCF_021654205.1 Leisingera sp. MMG026
CCCGCCCGCGGCCCCCCCCCCCCCCCCCCCCCCCCCCGCTCCCCGGGGTATTTGAGACCAGAAAGAAGCAGGGGTCAGGCGCCGAGGCGCGGTATCTTGTGGTGGCCCAGGGCAAAGCCGATGTGTTTCTGTTCCATGTAGAACTCGAAACTCCAGTCGCCGCCGTCGCGGCCGATGCCGCTGGATTTGACGCCGCCAAAAGGGGTAGGCAGGTGGCGCACGTTTTCCGAGTTCACCCAGATCATCCCCGCGTCCAGCGCGCTTGTGAAGCGCAGGGCGCGGGTCAGGTCGTTGGTCCAGACGTAGCCGGTGAGCCCGTATTGAGTATCATTGGCCAGTGTCAGAGCCTCATCTTCGTCTTTGAAGCGGATCGCTGTGAGGACCGGGCCAAAGATTTCCTCCTGCGCGATGGTCATGTCGTTGGTGGCGTTTGTGAAAAGCGTTGGGCGGACGAACCATCCTTTGTCTCCGGCGCGGGTGCCGCCTGCGGCGATGGTGGCGCCGTCCCGTTTGGCGGTCTCGAAATAGGAGGTCACCTTGTCGAAATGCACCTTGTGGATCAGCGGGCCGACTTCGGTGGCGGGATCCAATGGGTGGCCGACCTTGATGCTGTTGACGCGCTTGATGAGTTTGGCCTCGAATTCCTCCGAGATGCTCTCTTGCACAAGGAGGCGCGAGGAAGAGGTGCAGCGCTCGCCATTCAGTGAATAGATCATGAAGATAGCCGCATCCAGCGCGCGGTCGAGATCGGCATCCTCAAAGACAACCACCGGGTTCTTGCCGCCCAGTTCGAAATGCACCCGTTTCAGGGTGTCGGCACCCTGTTTCATGATCATCGAGCCGGTTTTAGATTCACCGACAAAGGCGATGGCTTTGATGTCCTTGTGTTCGGTGAGCGCCTTGCCGGCGTCTTCGCCAAAGCCGTTCACCAGGTTCCAGACGCCCGGCGGCAGGCCGGCCTCATGGGCGATTTCGGCCAGGATGCGGGCGGTGAGGGGGGAGAACTCAGCCGGTTTATGGACCACGGTGCAGCCGGCCGCCAGGGCAGGTGCGATCTTCCAGGTCGACAGCATGAAGGGCGTGTTCCAGGGGGTGATCACACCCACCGGGCCGATCGGCACCCGGGTGGTCACATTCATTAGCGTTGGCGATTGCAGCTGCTGGCCGTCGCGGGCGGTGATGGATTTGTCGGCAAAAAAGCGGAAGTTTTCGGCGCCGCGCAGCGCTGCTTTGGACATGAAACGCAAGGCTTGGCCGGTGTCCCAGCATTCGCAGAGCGCGATTTCCCCGGCGCGTTCCACGATCAGGTCGGCGATGCGGTGCAGGATCTTCTTGCGCTCAAGCGCCGGCATGTCGCGCCAAGCCGGGAAGGCCTCCTTGGCGGCAATTGCGGCTGCATCAATATCCTCGGCACCGCCTTTGGCGACGGAGCAGATCAGGCTTTCATCCACCGGTGAGGTGGTTGCAAAACTGGCGCCAGAGATTGCGGAGCGGCTTTCACCGCCGATCAGGTTCTGAATTCCGGCCTCGCGGTAGCGGGCCAGATGGCCGCTCAGCGTTTCGATGTTGGAGGTCATATCGCTCATCACTGGTCCGCCTTTTGCATGTGGTCGCGGATGGTGCCGCATTTCGGGGAAAGCTCCGGGTCGATGTCGCGCATTTCCAGCGACAGCGCGATGGAATGCTGCTGCATTGCTGGTTCGAGGAAGGTGCGGGCCGCGTCGAATACCGTCTGGGCGGCGCGTTTGCGGGTTACCAGATCGCGGCCGGCCCGCAGCCGGATGGAGATGTCGATGTATCCATGCTGCGGATCGCCGTCGGCAATGGCGACGTGATCGGCTGCAAAGGCACGCACCCGTATGCCAGCCAGGGGGAACACGCCGGTCTCCGCTGCTGCCTGCCGCAGATGGCGGCACAGGGCAGCGATATCGGTGTGCGCCTCCATGTTGGCCGAGTAGTCCAGCGTGATATGCGGCATGTGCGGTGCCTTTCCTGAATTACTTAACATGTGTATCAAATACATTGCTGTGAGTCAAGCAGAAGAAACCCAAGCGGCAATTGCGTTTAGCCGGAAGCGGGGTGATAATCGGGCATGACCAGGATGATGCCCTCCACCGACCGTTCGCTGCCGATTGCCCTTCTCAGGGCGCGGGAGCGTGTGATGGGACCGATCCGCGCGCTGCTGAGCGGCGCCGGTCTGACCGAACAGCAATGGCGTGTCCTGCGGGTGGTGCAGGAGAGCGGGCCGATTGATCCGACCCAGATCGCCGAGCTGGCCTGCCTGCTGCTGCCAAGCCTGACGCGGATCTTGCAGAAACTTGAGGAAAAGCAGCTGATTACCCGGGAGCGCGACAAGGAAGACCGCCGCCGCCAGGTGGTACAGATCGCACCAGAGGGGGAGAAGGTCATCGCCGGCAACATTGAGGCGAGCCTCGCGCTGATGAACCGGACACGTCAGAAGATGGGTGAGGACCGCTATGAGGCGCTGTTGGACCTGTTGAACGAGCTGGATGAGATCGACCTGTCTGAGTGAGTCGTTTCTGACGCATTTGGCGCGGATACCGGGGTGGGTGACGCAAACCGCGCGTATTCTGAAATCGTGACGCCGTTCCACTTCATTTTAAGCATATAGTTTAAATTCAAATGGTTACGTAAATGCCGGCGCATTTCACAGTGCGAGGAGAATGCTGCAGCCGCATTGGTGATATCCTGTTTCTGACGCATATGGCGCCGCTGATGTCCGAAATCACACTGTGAATTGCCGCATTTCTCAACAAATCTGTCGGGGACAGTTGATGAGGACATCATGCGGTACTCCGGCCTGAAAGTAATCAAGGAGGCCCTGACGGGCCACAAGGGATGGCGCCCGACCTGGCGCGATCCGGAACCCAAGAAAAGCTACGATGTGGTGATCATCGGCGGCGGCGGCCACGGGCTGGCGACGGCCTATTACCTGGCTAAAAATCATGGGCTGACCAATGTCGCGGTGATTGAGAAGGGCTGGATCGGCGGCGGCAATGTGGGCCGCAACACCACCATCATCCGCTCCAACTACCTGCTGGACGGCAATGAGCCGTTTTACGAGCTTTCGCTGAAGCTGTGGGAAGGGCTGGAGCAGGACTTCAACTACAACGCCATGGTCAGCCAGCGCGGCATTCTGAACCTCGTGCACTCGGACGCGCAGCGCGATGCGGCGCGGCGGCGGGGCAATGCAATGATCCTGAACGGATCCGACGCGGAGCTGCTGGATGTTGACGGCGTCCGCGCCATGTATCCGTTCCTGAACTTCAACAACGCGCGTTTCCCGATCAAGGGCGGCCTGTTGCACCGCCGCGGCGGCACCGTGCGCCACGATGCGGTGGCCTGGGGCTATGCCCGCGGGGCGGACCTGCGCGGCGTGGACATAATCCAGAACTGCGAAGTCACCGGTTTCAAGATCGAGAACGGCAAATGCCTGGGTGTGGAAACCACCAAGGGCTTCATCGGCGCCAACAAGGTGGCGAGCTGCGTCGCCGGATCGTCGAGCCGGGTGATGGAGAAGGCGGGCATGCGCCTGCCGATCGAAAGCCACGTGCTGCAGGCGTTCGTGTCCGAAGGGCTGAAGCCGGTTCTGGACGGGGTGATCACCTTTGGCGCCGGCCACTTCTATTGCAGCCAGTCGGACAAGGGCGGCTTGGTGTTTGGCGGCGACCTGGACATGTACAACTCCTACGCGCAGCGCGGCAACCTGCCGGTTGTCGAGGACGTGATGGAAGGCGGCATGGCGCTGATCCCGGCCCTGGGCCGGGTGCGGATGCTGCGCAGCTGGGGCGGCATCATGGATATGTCGATGGACGGCTCTCCCTACATCGATAAGACCCATGTGGACGGGCTCTATTTCAACGGCGGCTGGTGCTACGGCGGGTTCAAGGCGACCCCGGCTTCGGGCTGGTGCTATGCGCATCTGCTGGCGACGGACACGCCGCACAAGGTAGCCGCGGAATACCGGCTCGACCGGTTCCGCCGCGGCTGCATGATTGATGAAAAGGGCCAGGGCGCCCAACCGAACCTGCACTGAGGAAAGGACCAGACGATGATTATTACCCATCCGATCCTCGGGCCGCGTGACTCGCAGGAATTCACCTATCTGGGCGACGCCAGCCTGATCGACCGGCCTGACTGGCAGGCCGAAGACGCGGCGGACCAGTTTCACGACTACCTGTACCTGCGCGACAATCCGGCGGGCGAACACCGCGAGCTGTGGTTCCACGAGCAGGGCGACCGCTCCTGGCTGGTGGTGACCCGCAACACCGTGACCCATGAAATCTTGAACGTTGAGCTGGCCCGCGATGTGGCCCGGGCAAGGGGGCGCAGCAAATGACTGATGCAGTAATGAACGCCGGCCGCGTGGCCTTTCAGGCCGACGGCAGCACCGGCGCCCGCAAAGGCGTGCAGGTCAACCGCCTGGATGGCGGGCTGATCAAGGGCAGCAAGACACTGACCTTCTCCTTTGACGGTAAACGCTACAAAGGGTTTGAAGGCGACACGCTGGCCTCGGCCCTGCTGGCAAACGGCGTGCGGCTGATGGGCCGCTCGTTCAAATACCACCGTCCGCGGGGCGTGCTGACTGCGGGTTCCGAAGAACCCAACGCGCTGGTTGAGCTGCGCAGCGGCGGGCGGCAGGAGCCGAACACCCGCGCCACCACGGCTGAGCTGTACGAGGGATTGGAAGCAAACTCGCAGAACCGCTGGCCGTCCTTGCAGCATGACTTCATGGCGATCAACGACCGGTTTTCGAACTTCCTGACGGCGGGTTTTTACTACAAGACCTTCATGTGGCCGGCGGCGTTCTGGGAGAAACTCTATGAACCGATCATCCGCAAGGCCGCGGGTCTGGGCAGCATCAGTTTCGAGGCCGATCCGGACGCCTATGACAAGGGCTTTCTGCATTGCGACCTGCTGGTGATCGGCGCCGGTCCCACCGGCCTGATGGCGGCGCTGACCGCTGGCCGGGCCGGCGCGCAGGTAATTATTGCCGATGAAGACTTCTTGCTGGGCGGCCGCCTGAATTCCGAGACATTCGGTATCGGCGATCTGGCTGGGTCTGCTTGGGTCGAGCAGGTGCAGGCTGAACTGGCGGCGATGCCGAACGTGCGGGTGATGCCGCGCACGACCATCATCGGTGCGTTTGACCACGGTATCTATGGTGCGGTGGAGCATACTGCCGACCATGTTCTGGCGCCGGAGGCGGGCAAGCCGCGGCAGATCCTGTGGCGGATCTACTCCAAGCGCGCGATGCTGGCGGCGGGTGCCACTGAACGCCCCATCGCGTTTGAAAACAACGACCGTCCGGGCGTTATGCTGGCCGGTGCCGTGCGTGCCTATGCCAACCGCTGGGCGGTGACGCCGGATCAGAGTGTTGCGGTCTTCACCAACAATGACGACGGCCACCGCACTGCGTCTGACCTGATCGCCAAGGGTGTGAATGTGGCTGCGGTGATCGACACCCGCGCCGATGCGCCCAAGGTTGACGGCGCCGAGCTGTTTGCCGGTGCGCAGGTGATTGACACCAAGGGCCGGCTGGGCCTGGAAATGGTTCAGCTGCGTTTGGCCAATGGAACCACCCGCGACGTGCCTTGCGGCGCGCTGGCGGTCTCGGGCGGCTGGAACCCGAACGTGCATTTGACCTGCCACCAGCGCGGCCGCCCGGCCTGGCGCGAAGACATTGCAGCCTTTGTCCCTGCGGGGACACTGCCGCAAAACATGTCTGTGGCCGGTGCTGCAAACGGCAATTTTTCCACCGCTGCTGCTCTGCGCGCCGGTGCCGAGGGCGCCGTGGCTGCGCTGTCGGAACTGGGGATTGAGGCCAAGGCCGGTGATCTGCCCGAGGCCGAGGATGCGCCCGTCAACGTGACCCCCTTCTGGTACGTGAAGGAAGGCAAGGGCCGCGCCTGGCTGGACCAGCAGAACGACGTTACCGTCAAAGACGTGAAGCTGGCGCATCAGGAGAACTTCCGTTCGGTCGAGCACCTGAAACGCTATACCACGCTGGGCATGGCGACCGATCAGGGCAAAACCTCCAACATGGGCGGCCTGGCGATCATGGCCGAACTGGCGGGCAAGCAGATCCCCGAGGTCGGCACCACCATGTTCCGCCCGCCCTATACGCCAGTGTCCTTTGGCGTGATGGCAGGCCGCTCGGTGGGCGAGGAATTCCGCCCCACCCGCAAGACCCCCAGTCACAAATGGGCTGAGGAGCAGGGTGCGGAATTTGTCGAGGTCGGCCAGTGGCTGCGCGCCCAGTGGTTCCCCAAGGCGGGCGAAACCCATTGGCGTCAGTCGGTGGACCGCGAGGTGCTGCAAACCCGTAACTCGGTCGGCATCTGCGATGTGACCACGCTGGGCAAGATCGATGTGCAGGGCAAGGACGCCGCGGCGTTCCTGAACAAGATGTACGCCAACGCATTCGCCAAGCTGCCGGTGGGCAAGGTCCGCTATGGGCTGATGCTGCGCGAGGACGGCATTGCCTATGACGACGGCACCGCGGCGCGCTTTGCCGAGGATCATTTCGTGGTCACCACCACCACCGCCAACGCCGTTCTGGTTTACCGCAACATGGAGTTTGCGCGTCAGTGCCTGTTCCCGGATATGGATGTGCAGCTGATCTCGACCACCGAGGCCTGGGCACAGTTCGCGGTGGCGGGTCCAAATGCCCGCAAGCTGCTGCAAAAGGTGGTGGACCCCGAGTTCGACCTCTCGAACGAGGCGTTTCCCTTTATGGGCTGCGGGGAAGTCACCGTGGCGGGCGGCTGCCGGGCGCGGCTGTTCAGGATCTCGTTTTCGGGCGAGCTGGCCTATGAGATCGCGGTTCCGACCCGTTACGGCGATGCGATGATCCGCAAGCTGATGGAAGCGGGCGAGGAGTTCGGCGCGGTGCCTTATGGCACCGAGGCGCTGGGCGTCATGCGGATCGAGAAGGGTCATGCTGCCGGTAACGAGCTGAACGGGACAACCTCGGCGCTGAACCTTGGCATGGGACGGATGGTCAGCAAGAAGAAGGACTGTATCGGCAACACGCTGACCGAGCGCGAGGGCATGAACCGGGAAGATGCGCTGAAGCTGGTCGGTTTCAAGCCGGTGAATGCCGCCGATCCGGTGCCGGCCGGGTCGCATTTGATGAACGCTGACGGCGAAGTCAGCGCGGCCACCGATCAGGGTTATATAACCTCTGCCGCCTATTCGCCGGTGCTGGGATGCGCGATCGGTATCGGGTTCCTGAAAAGCGGCGACGCGCGTAAGGGCGAGGTGATCCGCGCGGTCAACCCGCTGGAGGGCAAGGAAACCCGGGTCGAAGTTGTCAGCGCGCATTTTGTGGATCCGGAAGGGGAGCGTCTTCGTGGGTAAGTTCGATAATCATGGCCTGAAAGCCATCTCTCCGCTGGGCGGGTATGAGCCGCGGGCGGATAACTTCACCGGTCTGTTGATCCACGAGGTCACGGACCGGGCGCTGGCCTCCCTGGCGGCGCGCCAGGGGCAGGAAGAGGCGGTGAAATCTGCGGCTGCGACTTACCTGGGCGGGGTGTTGCCGGAGCCTGCCGCTTGGAGTGAACACGGTGTGTTTTCCACCTGGTGGATGGGGCCGGATCTGTGGATGGTCTCTGCCCCGCATGACAGCCACGAGCTGCTGGCGGGTGAGCTGAAACTGGCCGTCGGCGAGGCCGGTTCCGTGGTGGAGCAGACCGACGGCTGGTGCCGCTTCGACCTGGAAGGCGCGCGCTGTTCTGATGTGCTGGAGCGGCTGTGCAATGCTGATATCCGCGGCGCAAAAGCGGGGGGTGCGTTGCGCACCTCGATGGAGCATCTTGGCGTCTTTCTGCTGTGCCATGCTCCGGGGCAGCAGTATTCGATCGTCGGCCCGCGTTCCTCTGCAGCCTCGCTGCATCATGCGCTGATGGCAGCCGCAAGATCGGTGATCTGAACGAGGCTGGTCAGAACAAGGCAGCCGTCCGCAACGGGCGGCTGCCTTTGTGCTGTTTGGTGCCCCGGCCGGGGCAACGATGGCCACCGCTCAGCGTTCGTGAAAGGCGCGGCTGATCGGGTCGGCGATTGGGGCCAGGATGTAGTCCAGAACCGTGCGCTCGCCGGTCCGGATGGCCGCGTTCACTTCCATGCCGGCGGACAGGCGGCTGCTTAGAGTTTCTGCATCGGCGGTTTCATCAATAAGCGCGATCCGGACGTCAAAATACGCCTCATTACGCTCGTTCAGGCGGGAGTTTGGCGAGATTTCAAAGACTTCACCCGCCTGCACGCCGTATTGCCTGGCATCAAACGTGGTGGATTTAAGCTCCACCGGATCGCCAATTGCAACGTGGCCAATGTCCTGAGGCTGGATCTCAACCTCGGCAATCAGCCTGTCCTGGGTCGGCAGGATCTCGGCGATGGGTTCCCCGGGGGCAACAACCTCGCCGGGTCCGCTGAAATGCAGCTTTTGCACAATCCCGGGCACCGTGGACAGGATGGTCAGCCGCTGCTGCCGGGCGGCATTGTCAGCCGAGGCCTGTAAAACCAAGGCAAGCTCTTCTTCTTCTGTTTCCAGTTCAGACATCAGCGTGTCCTTGATACCTGCCACGAATTCCTGTTCCTGGCGGCGGGCTTCGTGCAGGTTGCGTTCACCATCCGCCAATGCCGCAAAGGCCCGCAGCCGGTCGCCTTCGATCTCAAGCTGCTGCGCGCTCAGTCGGCTCATCGCGGTGGTGCTGAGCAGCCCCTTGCCATGCAGCGCAAGGGCGGCGGATTGCTCGATTGCAAAGGTTTCTTCGCGGCGGCGGGCGTTTCCCAGGATCAGCTGGCGGATTTCAAGCGCCCGCTCCAGCTCGGAGATCCTGGCCCGGTGGCGGGCGCGGCTGGCCTCAAACGCATCCAGCTGGGCCAGCAGCCTGTGGCCCGGTTCCAACTGACCGCGGGCGGCACTGCCGGATAGTGTGCCGCTGATCACCGAAATAACAGACTTCAAACGGGCGGTGTCGCGTGACAGGGCAGCTTCACGGACATTGAGCCGCCCCTGTTCTTCTGTCAGCAGGTTGGCGGACAGCCGGGCCACGGGGGTGCCCGCTTCGACAAAACGGCCCTCCCGCACCAGGATTTCGTCCAGGACGCCGCCGTCTGGATGTTCGACCGGGCGCGGGTTTGACGACGGCACCAGCCGGCCCTTGGCATAGGTCAGTTCCGGCAGTTCCGCATACCAGCCCCAAGCCGTTGCAGCCGCCAGCGCCGCAAACAGTATGCGCGCCACCCGGCGGGATGTTCCGGTGACCGGTTTGTGGATCACATTCAGTCCCCGTTTTTTGGCCTCGTCCAGGCTGGGGGTCCAAAGGGCTGTTGTTTCATGCTCCATCACTGTCTCCTTGCCTCTATCCGCCGGTCAGGGTGCCGTTCAAAAACGCGCTGGCCTTGTCGCGCCCTTTGCGGCCCTTGCCGTTCAGCACCGTTCGCCCGCGGTGCAGCACTGTGAAACTGTCCCCCAGAGCAAGATCCCCGGGCCGGTTTGAAATCAGCAGCGTGGTGCTGCTTGCCCGCCGCCGGGCAATGGCGGCGCGGATCCGTTGGGCATGTTTGGGGTCCAGCCCTTCGCAGGGCTGATCGAAGATACGGATCGGTCCGGCTTGCAACAGGGCACGGGCAAGCGACATGCCTTGAAGCAGTTCTTGCGGCAGGCGGCCGCTGGCTTCGACTGTCAGGCGGGTGTTCATGCCGTCCGGCAGCGCTTCGATTTCGCTGCGGACCCCTGCTTCCTCCAGGACGTCCAGAACCTCCCGCTGCGACGCGCCAGGCAGGGCGAGTTCAAAATTCTGCCAGATCGTGCCATAGACGAAGGCTGGTTCTTGAGGCGCAAAGGCGATTGCGCCGCGAAGGTCGTCCACCGGAATCTGCCGCTGGTCGGTGCCGTTGAACAGAACCCGTCCGGCCGCAAGCTGGTGCAATCCTGGCAAGATTTCCGCCAGCAGGGTCTTGCCTGACATGTTGGCGCCGGACAGAACGGTTATGGTGCCGCTGTGCAAGCTCAGGCTTGCGCCGGCCAGGGCCAGGTCGCCGCTGCCGCCGAACCGCAGAGCAGCCTGTTCCACAACCACCGGTGCTGCCACCGGCGGTGCTGTGCGGGGAGCCACTTCGCGGCGCAATTCCTCTGGCTGGGCCAGAATCTTGTCTATGTCCCGCAAGCTTTGCCGGACGGCCAGCGCCTGGCCGGTTGCCCGGGCCAGAGACTGGACCGGGGACAGGAACCGCCAGATCATCACCAGAATTGCGACGAAGCCGCCAATGGTCAGCTCCCCCTGGATCGCCATTCTGGTTGCCAGCAGCCCGCCGGCCACCCCGGCCAGCAGGATGAGAAACTGGGAGGCATGGGCTGAAAGCTCGATCAGGAACTGCTGCCGCATGGAGGCGTTCAGCGCATTGGCAAGGGAGGCGTGGAAGCGCTGCCTCCAGGGTTTGACGCCATGCAGACGCCGCAAATGCCAGCGCTGGCTGACGACGGTTTCGCACAGCTTCCGCCAATCGCGTGCGGCATCGTTTGCAATCACTTCCTGACGGCGCAGATGCGGTGCAAAAGCTGCAAGGAACGCCACTTGTGCAAGCGCCGCAACCAGGGCCGCGAAACCGACAGGCGGCGCAATATAGAACAGGAGCGCGCCGAAAATCACCACAAATGGAGCGTCGAGGGCGACCTGCATCAGCGGACCCACCAGTGCATCCCTGACCGTCTCAAACTGCTTGAGCCGGGCCCGCTGCTGTTGCGAGGCCGATTGCTGCTGCAGGGCGCTTGGGAAGACCATCAGTTTTTCCAGCAATGCAAGGCTCAGCCGGTGCTCTAGCTGTGCTGCCAGGCTGACCAGGGCACGGCTGCGGATCCGGCGGATGGCAAGCTCTGTAGCGAGGGCCAGAAAAAGCCCGGCGGCCAGAACAGTGATTACCCCCGGTGCGCCTGCCGGAATTGCGCGGTTGTAGACCAGAACGACAAAAATCGGGGTCAGCAGCCCGGCCAGGTTGATGGCAGAAGAGGCAAACAGCAGCGACCAGACATGGTCTTGCAGCCCCTTGAGGAGCGCCGCAGTGCTTTGCGCTGCCGGCCGGCGGCTGGCATCCGACGCCGGAAGCAAAGACAGCCGGGTTTCATCGGGGCCTGCCATCGCCCGCCCTGACGCAGGGCTGGCCAGGCGAAAGCTGCCATCCCGGCGGATGTAAAGGCTGATCCCCGATTCTGCCGGGCCTTGCGTGGCACGGCCATCCTGGCGCAGGTACGGAACCCGCAAGGCAATCAGCGCGTCACATAAATCCCAGCCGTCAAAATTGCTGCGCCCGTGCGGCAGTGCCGCGCGCGCCTGTGCCTCCATCGCGTCCCAGCCGCCAAACCGCATCAAGGCCGTCAGCAGTTCTGCGGCACGCGCCGGTTCTGCCTGCTGCTGCCTGCTTGCCGCCCACTGAAGAACACTGCTGTGCGGCCCGTGCATCCGGGCGCCGTCCAGCTGCTCAAAGCCGGTGTTGATACTGTTCATATCAGATCTCCGCCCTGTTGGGGCTTCGCGTGCCGCTGGGCGCAGCGGGTTCAGGGCTGAGCCGGATGATCGTATTGGCAGCATCCAGAATTGCCGGGGCGGCCCGGGTCAGCACGCAGGTTGTCTTGCCTTGCAAGGACAGCAGCAGCGTTTCGAGCGCCCGTACCCCGTCCGGGTCCAAGTCGGCAAAGGGATCTTCAAGCAACAGAATTGCGGGTTGCTGCGCAAATGTTCTTGCCAGCGCCAGGCGCCTGAAAAACCCCGGGCTGCCGGCACCTTGGCCATTGCGAGCAACTTGGCTGTGCACCCCGTTGGGAAGCTGGGCGAGCTGGCTGCTGACGCCAAGTTTCAAGGCTGCGGCCTGCAGGGCTTTGGTGTGCCGCTGGGGGTCGAAGAGGGTGAGGTTCTCCAGAATTTCGCCATCCGTCAGCACAGGCTGCCGCGGCTCAAACACCAGGCCTGGCGGGGAGTTGGCGGCGTCCGGGTCAACATATCCGGGCCCGTCGAGATAAACCGTTCCGCTGCTGGCCGAGACTTCGCCGGCAAGGATCCGCAGGAACGCCCCCGAGCAGCACTGGACACCGCCTTCAATGGCAATCAGCTGCCCGGGTGCCGCCGAAAAACTGATATTGCGGAACCAGCTGCCGTTTTTCCCGGGCCGGTCCAGAGATAAACCTTTCACGGTGATCGCCCCGGTCACCGGGACACGCACCGGCGCTGCGGCGGCTTTCTTCACTGCAGCCACCTTGGCCAGCCCGGAGGCCCGTGCCCTGTCGTCATCCTTGACGGCACTTAAAAATGTCAGCTGGATGACCGGCTGCACGGCACGTCCGGTCAGCAGCATGCTGGCAGCCAGTTCTGCAATTGACAGGCTGCCTTGTATGGCAAGCAGCCCTCCCAGGGCGCAGGTCAGGACTGTAGCGATCTGGGAGCCGGCACTGGCTGCAGCCTGTCCGGCGTTGCTCACCCGGATGATTTTCTCCCCGGACGCAGAGGCACTGGCATGAAGCAGCTCATACCGGCGCAGCATCTGATGTTCCAGGCCAAGCAGCTTGATCAGCTGTGCCCGCTGCAGGATCTCCTGCAGGAATGACAGCCTGCGTTTGTCGTATTCCCGCTGCAGCTGCGAAGCTGTCCGGTAGGGCGGCCGCAGCAGTGCAACCGTCAGCAGCAGCCCGGCTATCACGGTGAGCGGAGCCGCCACCAGCCAGCCGCCCATTGCGGCAATAACCAGCAGGAAAATTACGGAAAACGCCAGATCTACCGACATTTTGACGATCTGCTCTTTCACAGCGTGGCGCAGGCCCAGCACCCCCATCAAACGTTCAACAGCGGCTTCCTGTCCCATCTGCTCCAACGCGCCGGGAGCGCCTTCAAACAGGGCACCGGACAAGGTTTCGCCTGCCCGTTCCCCCTCATGCCGTGCGGTTTCCAGCACGTAGTGGGCGCGCGCTGCCTTCAGCACAAAGTCGATCAGCAAGACGGCAATCAGGGCCAGAAAAATCCCGAACAGAGTGTCATAAGATTCATTGGGAATGACCCGGCCGAAAACCAGAAGCATCGCAACAGGTAAGGCGAGTGTCAGAAGATTGATTATGATCGCTGAAAGAATTGAATCGGGATCGAGTTTCAAAACACCCGGCCGCAATGCGGCAGTGCTGGACTGGCCTGTCCCCGACATAATTACCCCTTAAACACAAACACTACTATAGATTGAGTATTGCGGATCTTCTCTTTATCCCGCGTAAACGGCTGAACAAGGGCGGCTACAATTTAGGTGCAAATTTACAGACACTCCATTCGCCTTATGGTGGAGTTGAATGTTATTAACATACAGGAAAGCATCAGGGCGCCGGACGTTGCAGGCCGTTGCCCGGGGTATTTGTTGAGTGAAATGGTAATGTTCTGCCGGGGAGTTTTAGATGGCTGCGGATAATCCGTTTGGCACAGGAGGTGCCGGAAATTTCAGTGCTGAACCGATTGGGGCCCGGGTTCAAGAAACAGAGCGTGAATTGCGTACGAAAGCGGCAAATACGGCTCCAAAGTTCGGTGAGGGGGATGGCACCGATAATGGAGAGCGTCAGTCTCTTTTGCATCGCGGTACTATGGACTACCCTGGAATGGACAAAGCCCAGGGCGATGACTGGGATGTGCTGCCGCAAAAAGCCGGCAGTCAGCCAGGCCGTGCTGCGCAAAAGCCAGCTGAAACCGACGATTTAGAAGATCCTTCCTTAGCTTTGCCGGATCAAGGGCGGCCGCCCGCCGCGCCTTCTGCCATTGGTGGGGAAGATACGACGGCTGCGCCGGATTTGCAGCAAGCCGCATTGCCAGCATCAATTGCCGAACCGTCCGGCAATGCGGGCGCCTTTCAAAGCAGTGATGCCGGGCCACAGGCCTTGTTTTCTCCTGCGCCTCCTGCCGGAAGTCTAACCGGTAAGCCTGGCACTCCGCAG
>NZ_JAKFZM010000073.1:0-12719 GCF_021654205.1 Leisingera sp. MMG026
GGGGGGGGGGGGGGGGGGGCGGGCGGGGGGGGGGGGGGGGCCCCCCCCCCCCCCCCCCCCCCCCCCCCCCAACGGGAGGAGGCCCTTCAGCAAGAAGGGCGGACGACGGGCGGGAGCTGCGCCGCTTTGCAGCGCTTGCCGTCAGGTTCCTTGATGGCTGCAGGTGACCCGGTGCCGCGGGTGTGGTCTATTGGGGCAATCACAACAAACGGAGGCGGAAATGCAGTTTGGAAGCTTGATCGGGATGCTGATCGTGGGGGCGCTGGCCGGCTGGCTGTCAGGCAAGATCATGCAAGGACGCGGCTTTGGCATTCTCGGCAATATCATCGTCGGCGTGGTTGGCGCCTTTCTGGCGGGAACGATCTTTCCGGCACTGGGGTTTGCCGCGGGCGGCGGTTTCATCTGGTCGCTGATCCATGCCACCATCGGGGCGGTGATCCTGCTGTTCCTGATCGGCCTCATACGCAAGGCCGGGTAGGGCGCAGGCGGCGATTGACGAAAAAAGGCGCCCCTGCAGGGCGCCCTTTATTGTTCGGCAAGATAGCTGACTGATGGGGTCGTCAATGCGCCATCAGCACCGGTACTTTGGCCTGTTCCAGCATGTTGCGGGTGGCGCCGCCAAGGATTGCTTCGCGGAAGCGGGAATGGCCGTAGGCGCCCATCACAATCAGATCAGCGGCGGTGTCCGCCGCATGGCGGTTCAGCACATCGGATACCCGGGTCAGTGTCTTGCTGAGCACATCGATCTCGCAGGCCACCCCGTGCCGGGACAGCATCTGCGCCAGCAAACCGCCAGGGTCGGAGCGTTCCGGCCCGTGCTGCGGCGGGTCGATCACTGCGATACGCACCAGATCGGCGCCTATCAGGAATGGCATTGCCCGCCGGATCGCGGTCATCGCCTCAATGCTTTCGTTCCAGGCCACCAGAACGGTTTCGGGCTGGCGCATCGGTGCGGCATTGTCGGGCACCACCAGCACCGGGGCGCGGCCTTCGAACAGGGCGGCTTCGACAATCGGTTCGGCTTCGGCACGCTTGCCCGGGCCATAGGGCTTGCTCAGCACAACCAGGTCGGAAAAACGCGCCTGACGCGCCACATGGCGGCCGAGGTCGGCGATTTGGGCCACACCGCTGTCGGTGGAAAATGGCACGCCGGCCTGCTGCAGCGCGGTTTCGGCCTGGGCCTCGACCTGCTCGGCCTCTTCCTGGGCGCGGGACAGGGTTTCCTGCAGGACCATCGCATTGGCGCCTGCGTAATAATAGCCGGTCTGGGTCCGGTCGACCCCAAGGCAGAGCGCATCGGCATGAGCGCCAAAGTCTTCGGCCAGGGCCGTAATCTGCGCCAAAGGCGCTGCTGCTGTTTCCGCAGCTGTGAGAATGGTAAGCAAGGACTTGTAGGACATTGGCACCTCTCGGCGGATGATGCGGCGCAGCCCGGATGGCCGCGATGCGGAGAATTTCGTTACACGGGCAGATGTGTCACATGTTGCGTGGATATGTCTTGATGCAGATCAAGGTATCAAGGATGCGCCTTTTGCATGAAGGGCGCGGTCTAATAACGTTCCCGTATCCGCAGGATTCGCGGGGGCATGGCAAAGGGACGCAAGATGTCTAACTATATCAAGCTGATAGCGCTTGGTCTGGTCACGCTGTTTGCGATGATCGGGTCCAATTACGCGCGGGATCTGGCTTACCAGGTGCATGCGATCATCGTGATGATCGTGGCTGGCGGCCTGTTTCTTTATACTTTGCGCCACACCAACGAGCCGAAACCGGCAGTTATTGGTCTGGAAAATGAGTATTTCGACAGCGTGATCCGCGCTGGTACAATTGCAACCGCCTTTTGGGGCGTGGTCGGATTTCTGGCAGGGACTTTCATAGCGTTCCAGCTGGCCTTTCCGGCACTGAATTTCGAGTGGGCGCAAGGCCTGGCTAATTTCGGCCGCCTGCGTCCGCTGCATACCTCGGCAGTGATTTTCGCCTTTGGCGGCAACGCGCTGATCGCAACCTCGTTTTATGTGGTGCAACGCACCTCCGCGGCGCGGCTGTGGGGCGGCAACCTGGCGTGGTTCGTGTTCTGGGGCTACCAGCTGTTCATCGTGCTGGCCGCGACCGGCTATCTGTTCGGCTCGACCCAGTCCAAGGAATATGCGGAACCCGAATGGCACGTTGATCTGTGGCTGACCGTGGTCTGGGTCGCCTATCTGGCGGTGTTCCTGGGCACCGTGATCAAACGCAAAGAGCCGCATATCTATGTGGCGAACTGGTTCTACCTGGCCTTCATCGTCACCGTAGCGATGCTGCATCTGGTCAACAACATGACGATTCCGGTGTCCATCTGGGGTTCCAAGTCGGTCATCGTCTGGCCGGGTGTGCAGGATGCGATGATCCAGTGGTGGTACGGCCACAACGCTGTGGGCTTCTTCCTGACCGCGGGCTTCCTGGGGATGATGTATTACTTCATCCCGAAACAGGCCGAGCGTCCGGTGTTTTCCTACAAGCTGTCGATCATCCACTTCTGGGCGCTGATCTTCCTTTACATCTGGGCCGGTCCGCACCACCTGCATTACACCGCGCTGCCGGACTGGGCCTCGACACTGGGCATGGTGATGTCGATCATCCTTTGGATGCCCTCGTGGGGCGGCATGATCAACGGTCTGATGACCCTGTCGGGCGCCTGGGACAAGCTGCGCACCGATCCGGTGATCCGGATGATGGTGATCTCGGTCGGCTTTTACGGCATGTCCACCTTTGAAGGTCCGATGATGTCGATCCGCGCTGTGAACTCGCTGTCGCATTACACCGACTGGACCATTGGCCACGTGCATTCCGGCGCTTTGGGCTGGAACGGCATGATCACCTTTGGCGCGCTGTATTATCTGGTGCCGGTGCTGTGGAAGCGGGAGCGGCTGTACTCGCTGAGCCTCGTCAGCTGGCACTTCTGGCTCGCCACCATCGGTATCGTTCTCTATGCCGCATCCATGTGGGTGACTGGTATCATGGAAGGCCTGATGTGGCGCGAAGTGGATGCCAACGGCTTCCTGGTGAACTCCTTTGCCGACACTGTGGCAGCGAAGTTCCCGATGTATGTGGTGCGCGGCCTGGGCGGGGTCATGTTCCTCGCTGGTGCGCTTATCATGTGCTACAACCTGTGGATGACTGTCCGTAAGGCCCCGGCAAAAGAAGCCAGCCTGACGGTTCCGGTCCCGGCTGAATAAGGAGCCAGGCAGCTATGTCCATTCTCGACAAACATAAGATCCTCGAGACCAACGCGACCCTGTTGCTGATCTGCAGCTTCCTGGTTGTGACCATCGGCGGCCTGGTGCAGATTGCACCGCTGTTCTACCTGGAAAACACCATTGAGAAGGTGGAGGGCATGCGCCCTTACACCCCTCTCGAACTGGCGGGCCGGGACATCTACATCCGCGAAGGCTGCTATGTCTGCCACAGTCAGATGATCCGCCCGATGCGCGATGAGGTCGAACGCTACGGCCACTATTCGCTGGCGGCAGAGTCGATGTACGACCGTCCGTTCCAGTGGGGCTCCAAGCGGACCGGGCCGGATCTGGCCCGTGTCGGCGGCCGCTACTCGGACGAGTGGCACGTCGACCACCTGCGCAACCCGCAGGCCGTGGTGCCGGAATCGGTGATGCCGAAATACGGCTTCCTTGAGCGTAAGCGGGTCGATGGCAAATACATCGGCGATGTGATGGCCACCAATGCGATGCTGGGCACGCCTTACACGGACGGGATGATCGAGGCCGCGCAGGCCGACTTCCGCGCCCAGGCAGATCCCGACAGCGACTATGACGGGCTGCTGGAGCGTTACGGCGAGAAGGTCAACGTGCGCAACTTCGACGGCCAGCCGGGGGTCTCCGAGGCCGATGCGCTGATCGCTTATCTGCAGATGATGGGCACGCTGGTCGATTTCTCGACCTTCACCCCGGACGCGAGCCGCTGAGGAGGGACAGATGGAATTCTACACACTCCTCAGGCAATTCGCGGACAGCTGGATGCTGCTGTTCCTGTTCACCTTCTTCATCGGTGTTGTGGTCTGGGCGTTCCGCCCGGGCAGCACCAAGGTTTACAAGGACACCGCCGACATCCCGTTCCGGCATGATGATGCACCGGCGCCCCGTGAAGATGCAGTCAAACCCGCCGGGACCAAGGAGGCGAGGGCATGAGCAAGAAATCGCAAAAGTTCGAAGGCGATCCGAACACCACCGGCCATGAGTGGGACGGGATCGAGGAATTCGACAACCCGATGCCGCGCTGGTGGCTGTGGACCCTGTATGCCACCATCATCTGGGGCGTTCTTTACACCATCGCCTATCCGGCCTGGCCGCTGATCAATGGCGCCACTGCCGGGGTGCTGGGCTGGTCGACCCGCGCCGACGTGGCGGCTGAAATCACCGCGGTGGAAGAAGCCAACGCGCCGGTCAACGCCAAGCTGGAAGCAACAGAGCTGACCGCGATTGCGGAAGATGCTGAGCTGAACGCCTACGCGGTGTCGGCGGGTTCTGCCGTGTTCAAGACCTGGTGCGCCCAGTGCCACGGCTCCGGTGCGGCAGGGGCCAAGGGTTACCCGAACCTGCTGGACGACGACTGGCTGTGGGGCGGTTCGGTGGAGGATGTCCACGCCACCATCACCCACGGCATCCGCAACGAAGACAGCGATGATGCGCGCTATTCCGAGATGCCTGCATTCGGCCGTGACGAGCTGCTTGAGAAAGAAGAGATTTCCCAAGTGGTCAACTATGTGATGTCGCTGTCGGGCGAGGCGCAGGATGCCTCCAAGGTTGAGGCCGGATCGGTTGTCTTTGCCGACAATTGTGCCTCCTGCCACGCGGATGACGGCACCGGCGACCGCAGCCAGGGCGCGCCGAACCTGGCCGATGCGATCTGGCTTTACGGCGGCGATTACGCCACCCTGAGCGAGACCGTGACCAATTCGCGTTACGGCGTGATGCCGGCCTGGAACACCCGCCTGACCGAGGCGCAGATCCGGGCGGTCTCGTCTTATGTCCACCAGCTGGGCGGCGGCGAATAAGCCGGATCCGGTTGATCAGAATGATGAGAGGGCTGCCTGCGGGCGGCCCTTTTTCGTAGATTTGTGGTGATGGGAAGCTCGGCAGCCAACCCGAAGCAGACGCCGAAACTCATTGCAGCGAAAGCCTGGCGCGAGCCCTTCTTGACCATTTACTGCGATGCAACCAATGTCGGCCTCAACGAATAACCCGGATCAGGGCGCTGAGTCGCTGTAGTTGGGTGGCTTAAAAACCGTTTAAAGCAGATTGGTCGATGACATGAAAAAGATGGATGCGCTCTTCAAGTATTGGGAAGATCCGAACTACGTGATCGTGCAGGCAGGGCAGCCCGACACAATCATTGATTGGTTGACTAAGCAAACACCGGAGACTTGGCACCGTGTAGTAATGACATGGAACTACGATCATGAAGATAAAGTCTTGTCTTGGATTTTGACCCAGGAGAAATGCGACAAAGGAACTGCAGCGCGCGTGTTTGACGTTGAAGGGCTTGGACATTGGCTTGGAGATGACACACTTGCGAGAGATCCAAATCACCTATGTTCGATCATTCTCAACAACTGGGGCCGATACGGGTCATGTGAGTTTAATCATAGTCCTCAAGATGAAAAAGAAATCCTAGAGCAAACGCAAAAGCACATGGCTAACGGAATGTATGTCGGAACCCCAATTCTGGAAGTAGTACAATATGTGGGTTCTCGCGACGCAGTTTCAGAATTTGAGGCTGAGGACGGGAAGATCGTGGTGGCATTTGACCACTGGACTAAAACTAACGGCATCGAAATCACGAATTGAAGCAGCTCAGAAGCGGACACTCAGCTGCCTCCGAAGAACTGCATCTTCGTCCGCTGAGCCACCAGCCACAACAAGGCTTTGCTTAGGTAGCCTCCAGCGCAAAGCGGCTGTAGAGGTTCATTGCGGGATGCCCCTTAGCCCATTGAAGTCATCGAACTGCGTTTGCGGGCGCGGGCGGCGTCTGCTGTGGTGCTCCACCAGGCGATGCTGCCCCACAGCAGCACATAGAAAACACCGGTGCCAAGCACCAGCTCGCCGGGAAACGGGCCGATGTCAGCGCGGTCCACCGCTTGCTGCAGGGACAGGACAGCGGTTGGATGCACCACCAGTTTGCCCGCATAGGCCAGTGACTGGATCAGCAGGATCCAAAAGTAGTTGCGCCGGATCCGCCGTCCGATCGCAGTCATGACACTTACATGGTATTGGGGCCGCAGATAATCCGCGGCCAGAACGTCCTGCCAATGATCTTCCAGATGCAGGTCGCCTTCCTTCAGCATCGAGGTATAAAAATGCGTCTCCATCCAGCGGGCACGGGCGCGGAAGACGTTGAAATAGCGGTAGCGGCGGGCCTCCAGCATCAGGAAGAAGATGATCAGCACCCCCACCAGGATCAGCGGCAGGGGCGAGGCTTCGGGCGAGGAAAAGGAAATCGACAGTGCCACGCCCAGGGTGACGACCGACCAGTTTGTGGTGGTGTCCAACCGGGTGCGCCAGACGGTGCTGCGGTAGATCTCGCCCCGGTACAAATGCGCCAGGGCGCCGACTTCGGCCGCCGTCAGCGGTGCGCGGTCACTGGTGACCGCCTGTTCGCGCGTTTCGATGTTCATAAGGCCGAGCGTAGGTTTTTTCCCGGAGCCGGGCAATTATTTTGCGCCTTTTTGATCCGTGTCAAACTTTGCCGGCGGCAAACCGGGTAAAACCGCAGGTGAAAGAGATTGCTGCTTGGCTTAACAGCCCTCCTGGGCAGCATGATATCCCGCAAGGCCGACGTGCAGGCTGAACGGGGTCATGCGCCGGTTTTCCGATCTGTTCGCGCGTTTCCTGGAAAACCGGCGCTTTTTCTTTCTTCCCAAAGGTCAGGGTCTCAGGTCAGATGTTCTGCGGATGAATGCAGCGCGTTTTCGGCGGCCTTGCGGCGAGCCAGCGCATCAGCCGGGTGAACTTGCCTGAAGGGCGGGACAAGGGGCCGGGCGCAGGCAGGTCCCGCAGCCTTACACAGTCCTGCCGCGTGGCGGTCATCATCGAGCGGGCATAGATATCAATCAGCATTTTAGTGCCTCCTATCCTGGCGTCTGTTTCTGATACTTGCGTGAATGCGCGATTCCTGCGAGTTAAATGGAATTGCGTTATGTAAGGCTGGATTACATATGGATTGGCTGAACATGCCGCCATTGGCGGCGCTCAGGGCTTTTGCTGCCTTTGCTGAGACCGGGAATGTGGTGCGGGCAGGCGCGGCGTTGAATGTCAGCCACGCTGCCATCAGCCAGCAGCTGCGCGCACTGGAGGCGCATTTGGGCGCAGCTTTGCTGGACCGCAGCGGCAGGGCGCTGGCGCTGACACCGGATGGAGAGCATCTGGCCCGCGCGCTGCATCTGGGGTTTGGCGCGATTGAGGCGGCGGTGCAGGAAATATCTGCCGCAGGGGCCGCCCGGCCGTTGCATGTGACCTGTACGCCGACGTTTGCCGCCCACTGGCTGATGCCGCGGCTGGCCGGGTTTCAGGCCGAGCATCCGGAGATTGATCTGGTGCTGGACCCGCGGGGCGAGATTGTCGAGCTGAAGCCGGGCGGTGTGGATATTGCCATCCGCTATGGCGACGGCAGCTGGCCGGGGCTGGAGACCGGGATGCTGCTGCAATCGCCGATGGTGGTCATTGCGGCGGGCAGTCTTCTGGACGGTCGGCAGGTGGCATCCCCGGAGGATCTGCTGGATCTGCCCTGGCTCGAAGAGCTGGGCACCTCGGAGGCCTCGCGCTGGCTGGAATCGCGCGGTGTCACCGAGGCTTTGCGCGGGCCGCGCACCCGGCTGCCCGGCAATCTGCTGATGCAGGCGGTGCGGGCGGGCCAGGGGGTGGCAGTCAGTGTGCGGGAGTTTGTTGCCGAGGATCTGGACAGCGGGCGGTTGCTGGAACTGTTCACCGAAGGCGCAGACCGGGGCTATCACATCGTGACCCGCCCCGGCGTGCTGCGCCGGGAGGCGCGCAAGCTGACCAGCTGGTTGCGGCGGCAGAAGAAGGAGGACCGGTGAAACTGGGGCATTCTGACGGAAATCTTCTTTGCAACGCCGCATTCGCTGCGCTGCGGCAACTTGCCCCTGGCGGCGCCGGGCGGGCAGGCATAGGTGGCGCTTTGACCTCGCAATGCGCTGAGATGGCGCCTGAAAACATGATTGTACGATACGCTTTTTGATCCACGTCAATGTTCTGGCATTATGCATCTGTGACAACGGCGCGAGACAGCCACAAGACGGAGAGTGTCCGTGAGCGATTCCAAACCAGCCCCGAGCCTGTACGCCGCCCAGGAGCCGATCTTCCCGCGGCGCGTGTCCGGCCCGTTCCGGAACCTGAAATGGTACATCATGGCGGTGACGCTGGGGATCTACTATCTGACGCCGTGGATCCGCTGGGACCGCGGGCCGAGCTTGCCGGATCAGGCCGTGCTTTTGGATCTGGCGGGCCGCCGGTTCTACTTCTTTTGGATCGAGATCTGGCCGCATGAGTTTTATTTTGTGGCCGGATTGCTGATCATGGCGGGGCTGGGGCTGTTCCTGTTCACCTCGGCGCTGGGCCGGGTCTGGTGCGGCTACACCTGCCCGCAGACGGTGTGGACCGACCTGTTCATTCTGGTGGAGCGCTGGATCGAGGGCGACCGCAACGCCCGGCTGCGCCTGCACCGGCAGAAGAAGATGGATTTCCGCAAAGCGCGGCTGCGGCTGACAAAATGGGTGTCCTGGTTGCTGATCGGTCTCGCCACCGGCGGTGCCTGGGTGTTCTATTTCGCCGATGCGCCGACGCTGGCCTATGATCTGGTGACGCTGAATGCGCACCCCGTTGCCTATACCACCATGCTGGTGCTGACCGGCACTACCTTTCTGTTCGGCGGGTTCGCGCGCGAGCAGATCTGCATCTACGCCTGCCCCTGGCCGCGCATCCAGGCCGCGATGATGGATGAGGACACACTGACCGTCGGCTACCGCGAGTGGCGGGGCGAGCCGCGCGGCAAACCGCGCAAAACCGACGAAGCGGGCACCGTGCATGGCGACTGCATTGACTGCATGGCCTGCGTCAATGTCTGCCCGATGGGGATCGACATCCGCGACGGCCAGCAAATGGAATGCATCACCTGCGCCCTGTGCATCGACGCCTGCGACGACGTGATGGCCAAGATCGGCAAGCCGCGCGGGCTGATCGACTATATGGCGCTGTCGGATGAGGCAGAGGAGCGTGCAGGGAAACCGCCCAAGAACATCTGGAAGCACATCCTGCGGCCGCGCACCATCATGTACACCAGCCTTTGGTCGCTGGTCGGTGCGGGGCTGCTGTTTGCCCTGTTCATCCGCTCCGACATTGAATTGACCGTCGCACCTGAACGCAACCCGACCTTTGTGACGCTGTCCGATGGCGCGATCCGCAACACCTATGATGTGCGCCTGCGCAACAAGCACGGCGAGGACCGGGTGTTCAAACTGTCGATCAAGGGCGATCCGGCCATGCGGCTGCAGCTGGAGGGTACGATGTATCACTCGGTCAACGTGCCGGTCGATACCGCACTGCTGCAGCGGGTCTATATCGTGGCACCTAAGGGCTCCGCCCCGTCGCAGGCCGGGTCAACCCCGGTTCGCATCTGGGTGGAGGATCTGATAAACGGGGAACGTGCCCACAAGGACACCAGCTTTAACGGCACGGGGGACTGAGCCATGGCGAAAAGCGAACGCGAATTTACCGGCAAACACGCCCTGATGCTGTTCTGCGGCGCCTTTGCGGTGATCATCGGGGTGAACATCGCCCTGGCAGTCAACGCGGTGAAGACCTTTCCGGGGCTGGAGGTGAAGAATTCCTATGTTGCCAGCCAGGAATTCGATGTGCGCCGTTCTGCCCAGAAGGCGCTGGGCTGGTCGGTCTATGCGTCTTCGCAAGGGGATCAGGTCAAGCTGGAGATCACCGATGCCGATGGCACCCCGGTGGAGGTCGCCAAGCTGAGCGCAACGCTGGGCCGGGCGACCCATGTGCAGGACGACCAGCAGCCGGAGTTCACCTTTGACGGCCAGGCCTATGTGGCGCCGGCCGAGCTGGGGCCGGGCAACTGGAATATCCGCATGGTGGCGCGGGCCAAGGATGGCACCGAGTTCACCCAGCGCGTGATCCTGCATGTGAAAGGCTGATTGCCATGACTGCCCAGATCCGCCCCTCGCTTGCGGCCTGTCCGGCCTGTGTCGCGGTCCCGCAGGACCTTGCTGAACAAGCTCCGACCGAGGCGCGGCTGGCGCTGTCCTTGCCCGGCATTCACTGCCAGGCCTGTATTTCAGCGGTGGAGCGGGAGCTGAACGCACACCCCGGCATTCATTCCGCACGGGTCAATCTGACACTTAAGCGGGCGCTGATTGAGGCCGAGCCGGACCTGCGCGCCGTGGATCTGATCCCGGTACTGCAAAGCATCGGCTACGAGGCGCACGAACTGGATCTGGCAGCGCTGGCTGCCACCCGGAACGACAAGGCGGGACGTGACCTGCTGATGCGGCTGGCGGTGGCTTTCTTTGCCTCGATGAATGTGATGCTGCTGTCGGTCTCGGTCTGGTCCGGAGCGTCGGATGCGACACGGGACATGTTCCATTGGATCTCTGCCGCCATCACCTTTCCCGCGATCATCTTCGCAGCACAGCCGTTTTTTGCCAACGCCTGGAGCGCGCTGCGGGTCGGGCGCCTGAATATGGATGTGCCGATTGTGCTGGCGCTGGTTCTGGCGCTGGTCACCTCGCTGTGGGAGACGTCGCTGTCGGGCGAACATGCCTATTTCGATGCCGCCCTGACACTGACGTTCTTCCTGCTGGCAGGCCGCTATCTGGATTACCGCACCCGTGCGGTTGCGCGCTCGGCCGCCGAGGAGCTGGCAGCACTGGAAGTGCCCCGCGCGATCCGGCTGCTGGACGGCGATGAATACGAGGTGCCGGTGGCGGATCTGGCGATTGGCGATCTGATCCTGGTGCGCCCCGGCGGGCGGATGCCGGTGGACGGTGCGATTGTCGAGGGGCGGTCGGAACTGGACCGCTCGCTGCTGACTGGCGAGACGCTGCCGGTCTTTGCGGAACCCGGTCTGGCGGTGTCAGCCGGCGAGGTGAACCTGACCGGCCCGCTGACCATCCGGGCGACTGCGGTGGGGGAGGATACCTCGCTGCACCGGATGACCGATCTGGTCGCCATCGCTGAATCCGGCCGCTCCCGCTACACCTCGCTGGCGGACAGTGCTGCCAAGCTTTATGCGCCCGGCGTTCATATCCTGTCGGCGCTTGCTTTTGCGGGCTGGTATCTGTGGACCTTCGACATCCGCATGGCGCTGAATATTGCCGCGGCAGTGCTGATCATCACCTGCCCCTGTGCGCTGGGTCTTGCTGTGCCTGCGGTGACCACCGCTGCCTCGGGCCGGCTGTTCAAGAAGGGTATGCTGATCAAACACGCCACTGCGCTGGAGCGGCTGGCGGAGGTCGATACCGTGGTCTTTGACAAGACCGGCACACTGACAGCCGGCACGCCGCAAGTGACCAATCTGGGCGATCATGCCCGCGCCGATCTGGAGATCGCGCTGGCGCTGGCCGAAGGGTCTTCGCATCCGCTGTCGGTGGCATTGAGCCGCGCGGCGCGGGAGATCGGGATCAAGCCGGCCAGCGTGCAGGAGATCGCCGAGGTTCCGGGCTATGGTGCCGAGGGGCTGTTCCGCGGTGCCCGCGTCCGGCTGGGCCGCGCGGCCTGGGTCGGTGCCACGCAGGGCAGCCAGACCGCGGCCTGGCTCGACAGCGGGGCAGGGGCGGCTAAACCCTTGCTGTTCACCGATGCCCTGCGCCCCGGCGCAGCGGAGGCTGTTCAGGCGCTGAAGGAGGCGGGCAAGGATGTGCTGCTTGTCTCCGGCGACACCACTGGTGCGGTGGAGGGTCTGGCCGGGCGGCTGGGCATCGCCAAATGGGTGGCCGAGGCGCTGCCGGCTGACAAATCCGCCCGTGTGCAGATGCTGACAGAGCAAGGCAAAAAGGTTCTGATGGTTGGCGACGGCCTGAATGACACCGCGGCGCTGGCGGCGGCGCATGTGTCAATCTCGCCTGCATCGGCGCTGGATGCGGCGCGGGTGGCTTCGGATATTGTTCTGCTGGGGCAGGATCTTTCCCCGATTGCCGAGGCCTGCAGCGTGGCGCAAAAGGCAACCCGCCGGATCCGCGAGAATTTCCGTATTGCCACGCTGTACAACGTGATTGCAGTGCCCCTGGCGATTGCCGGGCTGGCAACACCCTTGATTGCGGCGCTGGCGATGTCTACCTCTTCCATCACAGTCTCTCTCAATGCGCTGCGGCTGCGATAAGCCGGCGCCAGCCACAACGGACCTGAAGCCATGAGCGTCCTTGCCTATCTGATCCCGATTTCACTGATCCTCGGCTCGGTCGGGCTGGCGGCGTTCTTTTATACACTGCGCAGCAACCAGTATGACGATCCGGAAGGCGACTCACGCCGGATCCTGAGCGATGAGTGGGACGACAAACCCAAGCCGTGATGCGGGCGGCCTGCGCCTGTGTGAATAGCCAAACCCTCCCGCCCCTGCAGGTGCCCTGGCTGGCGCCAGAGCCCCTTGGCAGCGTTGGGGGGGGGGGGGGGGGGGGGGGGGGGGGGGGGGGGGGGGGC
>NZ_JAKFZM010000074.1:0-12289 GCF_021654205.1 Leisingera sp. MMG026
GGATCTCTGTGCCAGATTCCCGCTGTACCCGAACCTGTAAGAGACTGAAGAACATAAAAAACCAAACGCCGCGGCTCAAATACCGCGGCGTTTCTTATTGACGGCACGTCTGTCAGCCACCACTACTCCCCTTACGCGTATGCAGTATGGGAGAGCCTGTGATGGACAATGGATGGCAGGCCTCTGCTGACGCCTGGATCACACTGATGGGGGTAAGCGGCGACTTCAGCCGGCAACATGTTCTGGATCACCCGATCCTGAACCGTGTGCGTCTCCGGCCAAGCCCGCGCATTCTCGACGTGGGGTGCGGCGAGGGCCGGTTTTGCCGGATGCTCGCGCCCTTCGCAGGAAACGTAACCGGGTTGGATCCGACAGATGCCCTCCTCCGGCATGCGGAAGCCCTGTCTGATCAGAGGTTTGTAAAAGGTACTGCAGAAGCTCTGCCATTTGCAGACGCCAGTTTCGACATCGTAGTCAGCTATTTGACACTGATCGACATTCCAGACACGAAACGTGCAATCGCCGAGATGACGCGGGTGCTGGCGCCGGGAGGTCATCTGCTGATTGCCAACCTCAACAGCTGGATCACAGCCTCGCAATCCAAAGGCGGAGGCTGGACACGTGATCAGGACGGCGCGGCGAATATGTGCATCGACCGCTATTTCGAAGAACACCACCATTGGGGCGAATGGAATGGGATGCGGATAAAGAACTGGCACCGGCCGCAGGCGTTCTACATGCAGGCATTGCTGAACGCAGGGCTGCAGCTGACCCATTTTGACGAACCCATGGCGACGGGCGGCGAGCGGGCGGACAGCTACAACCGGGCTCCCTATCTCTACCTGATGGAGTGGCAAAAGCCGGCTGGCTGAAAACGGCGGCACGGCAAACGCCCGCCAATAAATGGCGGGCGCCGGGCCTGTTCACTTAATACGGATCAAAGATCCTGTTTCGCGTCCAAAAGCGCGTCTTCCAGCAGCTTTTCGTTGCGGGCATCTTCGATCTTGCGAATGCGGTCTTCGCTGGAGCGATGATCGAACCGGTACTTCACCACGTTGATCAAGCTGAGCGTCAGCAAGAGCACGCCCATGCCCCAATAGCCTTTGGTGGCAAGCGGTACTTCGGTGGAAAGCCACAGCGACACCCCCAGCATCGCATAGGCGATGGCGACGCCGGCGACGTTCAGCAGGATAATCAGTTTGTTGTCAGTGCTGTCGGTAAACATGTCTTTGCTCCAGTATTCAAAAATTTCTTGAGGTTGCCCGGCGGCCCGGGAGGTGCCTGGGCTGTGCCCGGTCAGTCTTTGGCTTTCAGCCGGTTCAGCACATCGGCGGCGGTGCTGCGGCTGCGGGGGCCGAAACCGGCGTCCGCCAGATCATCGGCGATGGAGCTGCTGCTCAGCTCGCCGTCGATTTCACGCAGGATCTCGCCCTGCTCAAACGGGTCATCGCGCTGCAGGACTTCGCTGATCAGCGCCTCGGCCTCCTCAGCCGGGCTGTCACCGCCGGTGTGGCGGCGCAGGCGGCGCTGGATGTCCTGTTCGCGCCGGGTGGCACGGGCGGCAATGGCGCCCTGCTTCAGGTCGGTGATGCGGCGGCTGGCGGTTTCCACCGACTGGCGCAACTGCAAGATCCTTGTGTCCAGCCGGTCCAGGGTCTGGCGGCGGACTGTCAGCTCGTTCTCCATCTCGGCTACTGCCTGGGCTGCGCTTTGCGCCAGATCCTCGCGCCCGCCTTCCAGCGCTTCGCCGGCCCGGGCCATCAGGTCGTGCACACGGGTTTGCAGGGTCTCGATCTGGCGCAACTCAGCGCGCTGGCGTTGGATCAGGCTGGCCAAGGTCAGCTTGGCCGCCTTCAGATTGCCTTCGGCCTCGCGGATCTTCTGGGTGATCAGCTCGATCGAATAGGTCTCCCGCAGCTGTTCCTCGGCCCGGGCATTGGCACCGGTGATCAGGGTCTTCAGAGTGGCGAACATCTCTTCCTCCATCTTGAACATCGTTCACAGGAAGAGTGATCGCACAATCATGAACGTTGTTCAAGAACTATTTTGAACGACGTTCAAAAATTCATTTACTGCCGATTTGATTAAGCACCTGGGCAATCATCGTTTCGATCTGATGGGGCGGCACCCCCGAAATACGCCGCTCCAGCCCCAGCAGCACAATGCCATGAACAGAAGAAAACAGCGCCCGCACCATCAGGCCGGTCTCCTCTGCGCCCATCCCCGGGAACAGCTCCCCCACTGGCCGGGCGATATTGGCAAAGAGCCCTTCCAGCGCCTCCAGATACCAGCCGGGCACCGGCCCCTCTGCGGTCATCTGCAAATCAAACAGCGCCCGCCACAGGTTGGTGTTCGCGATGGCAAAGTGCAGGTAGGCGTTGCTCATCAGGATCAGGCGGCTGGCGGGCGGCTCCGCGGCGGCGTGTTCCACCGATGCCCTGACAGCGGCCCCAAGCCTGCGGAAGGTGCGGCCGTTCACCGCCATGATGATGGCGTTCAAATCGTCGAATGCGTTGTAGATCGCCCCCAGCGCACAGCCCGCATCCTGCGCCAGATCACGGGCGCGCAACGCCCCTGCCCCGTCACGGGCAATGCGGATCTCTGCCGCTTCCACCAGTTTTTCCCGCAGCGCCGCCTTGCGCGCTTCTACTTTGCCTGCCATGGCACCCTGCCCTCATCTTGAACCACGTTCAAAATACCGAAGGCAGCGGCGGGGTAAAGCGGGAAATCAGATCAGACCGCGCCAGCGCAACACAACGACCAGCAGGATCAGCACCACCAGAAGGGAAAACGCCGCACTGCCCAGCACCCCCAGCCAAAAGCCCTTGCGCCGGTCGGCCAGGTCGATTTTCTGCAAATGCGCCTTCACTTCGCGTGCGGCGCCGCGCAGCGGTTTTTCGTCAACAGTCGGCCGCAGCTTGGGGTGTTCCAGCATCGGCAGCGCATCGGCGAGTTTCATGCCCTGTTTATAGACCCGGCGCGGCAGGCGGCGGCGCGCCCGCTTCAATGCCGCGGCCAGATCGCCGGAGGCCTGTTCGCGCTCCTTCAGCAACGTACGGATGTCCTCGATATCCTGGTCCAGGCTGGCGGCCATTCCGGCACTCTCCCTCGGCTGCTGTTCACCGCCACCCTAACCTGCGCCTGCGGCTGTCTCAATGGGGGTGGCAAGCCTTTGCCTGCGCGGGTATCTAAAGCTTATGCTGAACACGATCACACATGGCACTGCCACAAACAAAACCCCGCTGCTGATTGCCCACGGTCTTTACGGCTCGGCCCGGAACTGGGGTGTTATTGCCAAACGCCTGTCGGATGAACGGCTGGTGGTTGCGGCGGACATGCGCAACCACGGCGACAGCCCGCGGACCGAAAGCCACAGCTATCCTGAACTGGCCGAAGACCTGGCCGAAGTGATTGCCGCGCATGGCGGACGGATGGATGTGATCGGACATTCAATGGGCGGCAAGGCGGCAATGACGCTGGCTCTTAACCACCCTGATGCGGTACGCCGCCTGGTGGTTGCCGACATCGCGCCGGTTGCCTATGGCCATACCCAGATTCAATACATCCACGCCATGCGCACGGTGGACCTGGAGACAGTCACGCGCCGCCCGGAGGCCGCGGCGCAACTGGCCGAGGCAGGGGTGGAACCTGCGCTGCAAAGCTTTTTCACCCAATCGCTGGATATTCCGAACAAGCGCTGGAAACTGAACCTGGACACGCTGGCGGATCAGATGCCGGACATCATGTCCTTCCCTGACACGGATGCCGCGTGGGAGGGGCCTGCGCTGTTCCTGTCCGGGGCTGAATCCGACTACGTGCTGCCCGAACACCGCGACGAGATCCGTGCGCGCTTTCCCGCCGCCCGCTTTGCCAAACTGCCCGGTGCGGGTCATTGGCTGCACGCCGAAAAGCCGCGCGAGTTCGAAGCCGCCGCGCGGGTGTTCCTGAACGCCTAGGCGCCGCGGGCATAGAGCTGTTTGGCCACCAGCCAGGCCACCGGCAACCCGGCAAGCGCACCAATGGCCGCCGAGGCCAGAATGGCCTGGGTCGACACCAGCCCTGCGACCAGAACCGCGATGACGCCGACGCCTGCCAGGCTGGAACCAATCAGCGAATATAGAACGGATGCAAGGCGCAACATGAGGTCTCTCCTAAGCCTGTCGTGTCTCTTTGAGATCAGGCATAGGGATTCGCGAGTGCTCCCGCCTTGATCAGGATCAGATGGCAAGCCAGTGAAAGAAGAGGGGAAAAGCGGCCCCGAAGGGCCGCCAGCAGCAGACACTCCGGGGGAGGAGGCTGTCAGCCGGTTTCCACAAACACCCGGCCGCCCTCGACCCTGACAGGATAGGTATTAAGATCTTTATGCACCGGCGCCGACAGCGCCTTGCCGGTGCAGATATCAAACCGTCCGCCATGCAGCGGGCATTCGATGACGCAATCAATCACCAGCCCGTCCTCCAGGCTCTGCTCTTCATGGGTGCAGATCAGATCCGAGGCAAAGAACCCCTTTTTGGTGTTGTAGATCGCGTATGATTTGCCGCCATGCTGCCAGGAGATCAGGTCTTCCTCGTCGATGTCATCGGTGGCGCAGGCGTCTATCCATTGGCTCATGCTGTGGCTCCTGATTGGTATTTTCCGGCCTAACTCACATTGTCCGCTGCGCGACACGCTCCACCGGGCCGCCCCCGGTGATCATATGCGGCGCCTGGCGGATGCTGACGGCCTTGGTCTGGCGCCCCAGTGAGCGGCGCAGCACCACCGACATCACCTCAAGGTTGGTCTTGCAGAAGCCCGGATCCGGCTGCGGCAGCTGATCCTGCAACGCCTCGGCCAGTTTGGGCAGCGCGTGGAACGGCACCTGCGGATACAGATGATGTTCGACGTGGCTGTTCATCTTCATATAGAGGAATTCAGCCAGCCGGTTGCTGCGGAACGACCGGGTGCTCTCCAGTATCGATGGCGAATTCTCCTGCAGCTCCACGTGCTGGATCAGGGTGAACAGCAGCATGACGGGAGCCCCCAGAACGCGCGGGATCACCAGGAACCAGACCACCCACCAGATGCCAAAAAACGGCGCTGCGGCGATCAGCGCATAGATCATCAGCATAATGCGCGCGTTGCGGGTCATCTTGGCAAACTCGCCTTCGGGCGTGACCATCTTCATCGTGTCGGTGTAGCGGCCCGCTGCCAGACACACGAACACCTGCATGTGGAAGCGCAGCAGGGCAAAGCCGCTGATCTCGGCCAGCCAGCCGCCAAAGCCCATCGGCGTGTCGAACGGCATCTGGCTGTCTTTGCCCACCCACCAGGTATGGGTGTGGTGGTTGGTGTGGGTATAGCGGCGGTGCAGCGGCTCCTCCATGTAGAGGAACGAGGTGACCCACAGCACTGCCTCGTTCAGCCAGCGGCTGCGGAAAGCGGTGCCGTGCGCGGTTTCATGGCTGAAGGAATAGGCCGGCACGGTCAGGAAGATGCCGTGCAGCAGCATCGCGGGCCAGACCCAGAGCGTGCCGAGCGCGGCCCAGACCAGCGCGCCGGTGGCCGCCAGAAAAGCAACCCATTGAGCGATATAGATCAGGCCGGGCTTATCGCAGCGGGCAGCGATGGATTTCAGCGTTTTCTTGTCGAGCTTCACCCCGGAAGACGCGGCATTTGTGGGGATGTAATCAGACATCTGTAACCTTCTGGATGGCTGAAGTGATGTGTCTGACGGGTGCAGCAAACCTCCCGGCAGTCCGCTGAACTGCCCGTGGCTTCATTGCCTGCATGGGGAGGCCTGCCTTAGCTGGCGTAGTTGGAGCCTTCGTCGTCGAGGATCGCTTTCAGCTCGGCCAGGTGGCGTTCGGCCTGGTCGGGATAATCCTCCAGCTCCTGCGCAGTTTTCTCGGCGATTTCATCGCTCAGCACCCGCAGTTTCTGGCCGGTCTGCAGCGCCCGGATATAGGTCTCTGCGGCACGCTCGAAATAATAGAGCCGGTTGAAGGTGTCCGCGGCACTGTCCCCAATGATCAGCACCCCGTGGTTGCCCATGATCATGGTCTTGACCTTGGGGTCGATCAGCATCGACGCGCAGCGCGCGCCCTCGTCGTCAAACGCCAAGCCGCCAAAGCCGTTGTCTATCACATAGCGGTTGTAGAAGGTCGCTGTGTTCTGGTCGATCGGCGGCAGGGTGCTGTCGGCCAGGCAAGCCAGCACCGTGGCGTGGATCGAATGCACATGCATCACGCAGCGCGCATGGGGACACAGGCGGTGGATCGAGCCGTGCAGCCCCCAAGCGGTCGGGTCCGGCGCATCGGGGCGGTCCATCGTCTTGGGGTCATTGGCATCCAGCAGCAACAGATCCGAGGCTTTGACCCGGGCAAAATGCACCTGATTGGGGTTCATCAGGAACTGGCTGCCGTCCTCGCTCACCGCCAGGCTGAAGTGGTTGGCCACCGCCTCATGCATGTCCAGCTTGGCCGTCCAGCGGAACGCAGCAGCCATATCGACGCGCTCCTGCCAATGGGTGAGGTTCGGGCTGAGATCCGCTTGCTTGTTCATTCTGACGCCTCCGAAAGGGTTGATGCACAAGTGGTGCCAGCAGAATTGCCGGCTGACAAATGATTGATTCAGCGCTAATGCATTAATTGAATTAATGCATAGGTCGTGCGTCCGTGTCTTCTCCTGTCTCACCCTCTTCTTCGCTGCCCCCGCTCACTTGGCTGCGCGCATTTGAGGCCAGCGCGCGGCATCTGTCCTTCACCCGTGCCGCCGGAGAGCTGAACCTGACGCAATCGGCAATCAGCCAGCATGTGCGCAGCCTGGAGAATTTTCTGGGCCGCGAGCTGTTCATCCGCAAAACCCGCGCGCTGGAGCTTTCCGAAGCCGGCGCCAGTTACACGCCCATCGTGCGCGAGGCCTTTGACCTGATTGCAGCCGGAACGCAGGCTTTCACCGGCGGCGATCAGGGGCGGCACTTGGTTTTGCAGTGCAATATGGCCTTTTCGGTGTTCTGGCTGTCACCCCGCCTGCCTCGTCTGTACGAAAAGTTCCCCTGGCTGGTACTGAACATCGTGACCCCGATCTGGGATCCCGAACGTCATGCCGCCAATGCAGGCACCGAGATCCGTTTTGGCCGTCCTGCCGACATGTCCGCCGCCGCCGTCCGGCTGACGCGGGACCGGTTCTACCCTGTCTGCGCGCCGGGTTATCAGGACGGAAAAGTTGATTTCGAAACCGGGACCCTGCTGGATTGCGGCGGTGTGACAGGCTCTTGGGGGGCGTGGTTCAAGTCGCAAGGGCGCATGTTTGAACGCAATCACGAGATCAATCTGGCCTCCACCTACGTGATCGCCATGACAGCGGCGGTGAATGGCGCCGGTATCTCCATGTCGCACGACACGCTGGCCGGCGGGCTGCTGGAAAGCGGCCAATTGGTCAAACCCAGCGGGCATTCAGCGGAATTGCTGGAGAACTATTTCCTGATGCCGCCCCCCAGCCATGCCAGCACTCCGGCGACGCGGGCGTTTCTGGAGTGGCTGGAGGGTGAACTGCCTCCTGTATAGCGCCAACATGAGGCCCGCGCCTGACCTTGGGAGGGCGCGAAAGACATTTTCAAAAATCTCCAACATCACCTGCAAAAAGTGCGCTATCCGCCCGCCTCTTGCGCGTTAAGCCATGCACAGCTATATGCGCCGCACCGGTCGCAGCCTACCCGGTCACCAAAACAAGGGTACAAAAATGAAGACTATCGTTATCTGCTCGGGCGGGCTGGATTCCGTTTCGCTTGCCCATATGGTTGCTGATGAACATCAGCTGACCCGTCTTGTCTCCTTTGATTACGGCCAGCGCCACAAGAAGGAACTGGACTATGCCGCCGCCGCCGCTGTGCGGCTAGGCGTGCCGCATGACATCATCGACATGCGCGGTATCGGCGCAGCCCTTTCCGGCTCGGCCCTGACCGATGATATCGACGTGCCGGACGGCCATTACGAAGAAGACTCCATGAAGGTTACCGTGGTGCCGAACCGCAACGCCATCATGCTGACCATCGCCTATGGCATCGCTGCCGCCAATGGCGATGAGGCCGTGGCCACGGCGGTGCATGGCGGCGATCACTTCATCTATCCGGACTGCCGCCCGGCTTTCACCGAGGCCTTTGACGCGATGCAGCGGGCGGCGTTGGATGGCTATGCCGACGTGCGGCTTTACACCCCGTTTGTGCACCGCTCCAAGGCCGACATTGTCACCGCCGGCGCCAAGCACAACACACCGTTTGCCGAAACATGGTCCTGCTACAAGGGCGGCGATAAGCACTGCGGGCGCTGCGGTACCTGCGTGGAACGGCGCGAGGCATTTCATCTGGCCGGTGCCGAGGATCCGACGGATTACGCCGACCCCGATTTCTGGCAGCAGGCGATTGCCGCCAAGGACGGTGCCTGATGTTCCGGATCACCAAGGAGTTCCATTTCTCCGCCTCGCACCAGCTGACCCATCTGCCGCCCGACCACCAATGCGCCCGGCTGCATGGGCACAACTACGTGGTGGTGGTGGAACTGGCGGCCAAGGAGCTGAACGCGGATGGCTTTGTGCGCGACTATCATGAGCTGAAGCCGCTGAAGGAATACATCGACGGGACCTTTGACCACCGGCATCTGAACGACGTGCTGGAGGGGCATTCAACGGCTGAAAACATGGCCAGGCATTTCTATGACTGGTGCCATGCGCGCTGGCCTGAGGTTGCTGCGGTGAAAGTCTCGGAAACCCCCAAAACCTGGGCGGAGTACCGGCCATGACATCCCTGCGCATTGCCGAAATCTTCGGCCCCACCATCCAAGGCGAAGGCGCTTTGATCGGGGAGCCCACAGTGTTTGTGCGCGCCGGCGGCTGTGATTACCGCTGTTCCTGGTGCGACAGCATGCATGCGGTGGACAGCGCCAACCGCCACGACTGGGCGGTGATGACGCCAGAGGAAGTCATGGGCGAAGTGCGCCGCCTGTCCGGCGGCAAGCCATTGACGGTGTCGATCTCGGGCGGCAATCCGGCGATCCAGGACTTCGCCCCGGTGATCGCATACGGCAAGACCGAAGGCTACCGCTTTGCCTGCGAAACCCAAGGGTCCGTCAGCAAGCCGTGGTTTGGTGATCTTGACACTTTGGTGCTCAGCCCCAAGCCGCCGTCCAGCGGTGAAAGAGTGGATTGGAAAGCCTTTGACCTATGCCTTGAAGCCGCCAAGGGCTGCGGCCAGACGGTAATGAAGATCGTGATCTTTGACGACAAGGATTACGCCTGGGCCAAGGCCGCCGCGGAGCGCCATCCCGGACTGCCATTGTATCTGCAGCCCGGCAATCCGGAAGTTGACCCCTCCCTGCCGGTCGATCTGAACCAAGCCACAGACCGGCTGTTGTGGCTGATTGAAAAAGTAACCGGCGACCGCTGGTTCACCCCCCGCGTCCTGCCCCAGCTGCATGTGCTGGTCTGGGGCAACAAACGCGGCGTCTGAACATAGGAACCCTGACATGTCTGACAGCATCTACAGCAATCTGAAACAGCTGGGCGGCGATACCGTGGTGCCGGCCAGCCCGGAACAGGCAGAACTGGAGCGGGTGCAGAACCCGCAGTCCGACACGGCCTATAACGTGCGCTTCACCGCACCGGAGTTCACCTCCCTTTGCCCGATGACCGGCCAGCCGGATTTTGCCCATCTGGTGATCGACTACGTACCCGGTGAGTGGCTGGTGGAAAGCAAATCGCTGAAGCTTTTCCTGACCTCCTTCCGCAATCACGGCGCCTTTCACGAGGATTGCACGGTCTCCATCGCCCGCCGGCTGGCGGACTTCCTGCAGCCGCAATGGCTGCGCATCGGCGGCTACTGGTATCCGCGCGGCGGCATTCCGATTGATGTGTTCTGGCAAACCGGCCCGAAGCCTGAAGGCGTCTGGATCCCCGACCAAGGCGTGCCCCCCTACCGCGGCCGCGGCTGACACAACCCAAAGCACCTTTGACACAGTTCAGCCCGGCAGCGCAGTTGCCGGGCTTTTTGTTATTCAAAACAAGCGATACCCATTCGCGGCCACCGGAATGCACGTGGCAGAGAGTTCAGTTTGAATTTCAAACAATTTACCGCAAAAGTAGTTAAGATTTTAGTGAACCTGCACTCTGAGGCGGCGTCAGGAGACGATCCGGGCTATCCGGATACATATTTTTTGTGACGGGGGACCTTTATGAACTTTCTGGATTTGGGCAAAACGCTTTCGGGATATTTGAACGCGCTTTCGCAGGCCGGCCTTCAGGTCGAAATGTTCACGGATTTTGAGAAAGTGCCCGACGCCGCCGCCGAAACCGGCCGCCGGTTTCAGATGCCGGGTTTTGCCATCGAACGGGCCGACCACACCCGGAACTCGGCCTTTTGGCTGTTCCTGAAGGAGGGCGACACCTATGTCGGCGGTGCTGCCTCCATGCTGCAGGATCTGGGCCGCGAAACCCTGGCTGAGTTTCTGCTGCGAACCTCGCGGCATCAGTTTCCCAACGATGCAGGCGGCGGCGTTGAAAGCGTCGCAGAACCGCTGGCGCGAGAGGTCAGCGGCCGCCTGGCCTATATCGGAGAGCTGAACTTTCTGCCCGGCCACCGCGGCAAACGGGCGGAACGGCTAGAGCCTTTTATGCGGATCTTTCAAATCCTGGCGATCCAGAAATGGGATGTGGACTGGATCTACGCCTTCATCCCCGACCGCCACATGCAGGCCCGGCTGGACCTGGTCTACGGCTTCAGCCGGGCAATTCCGCGGGCGCAGAAATGGCGCGATCCGGAACCGGAAGTGCGCAGCAGCACCGAGTGGTTTGTCGGCGCATCCCGGCTGGAAATGGAACACATGCTGCAAAGCGATTTAGCCAAATTTGATATCCTGTGAGAAGTTGGCCACCATCAGCTTGCCGTCCGGTAAATATACCGGTGCCAGAACCCGCCGGTACTGCCGGGTAAAGCGGCGCCCGTTCAGCAGGTTCACGTCGATCGACGGATGGGTGATCACCGGCTCGCCGCGGCTGATCGCCTCGCTGTGCGCCAGTACAAGATCAGAATTAAGCCTGTCGCTGAACCCGTTCAGGGTGTTCCGCAGCTGCTCGCTGCTTGCCACCTCAAAGCAAATCGAGGCCAGGCTGGCCGGACCTGACTTGATCGGCTGAATGCGGTTCTTCTCCGCATCCGGCGGGTTGAACAAATCCACCTGATGCTGCAGCTGGTCAAAGCCTTCCAGGCGGCCGCTGTTGGCAAACCACCAGTCCAGGAAGTCCTGCAGCGACACGTCGCAGCCGCGGTACTGGCGGGAGCGGGCAGCCGATTGCAACTGAGCATTGAGAATTTCAAATGCCTTGCGTCCAGCCTCCTCCGCCCGGCGGTCCGGCAGCAGCTCGAGACCAGCAGTGTCCGACGAGAAATAGTGAAACGACACTCCCAGCCCGCGCGCCAGCGCATCCAGCATGCTCCAGCCGATCTCACGCTCGTTCTTCAGCGCGCTGTTGAAAGTGCCATAGGGGATCCCGCATTTCAGCGCCGCCTGCCGGTTGGACAGGTTCATATCCGTCAAAAGCGCGGAGATTTTTTTGTGAATAAGCGCCATATGCGTAAGATCTTTCATATTTAACGAAACATCTTGCATAAAACAACCGGCACGGCAATCCAGTGCCCGCGTTGATTTCGGCGGCGGCCTGGAAAACCGGCACATGCCCTGGATGACCCCGCGGGTCGCAGAAAACCATTCCTGGCGGCCGCTGGAAACAGGCGAAAGGGTCAGCGTTGGCGCACCATCCTCAGATCTTGCCAAGGCCGTCCTTCCGGACGCTATCCCGACAGGCGCCATCCCGCCGCACGGCGCACCCGGCACCTTCCGGCTGAGTTTCGAGGGCAATGCGCATCAGGCGCAGTCGATCCTTGATTTTCTGCCGACCCCCAAAAGCACGCAGGTCTTACTGCGTGACTACGGGTCCCATTTTCCTGCTGTGATCGACCAGCCGTTGAACGGCGAACGGACTGTCGCTGAGGTGGCAAGCCAGTTTGGTGTTAAAGCCACGATGATCCACGGCTGGAAGCGGGCGCTACTGGAGGGGCATCAAGAAAGGCCCGGAGATCGGCGAAGAGCAGGTTAAAGAACTGCACGCCAAGATCGGGGAGTTGGTAGTTGCCAACGATTTTTTGTCACGAAAGTGCAGGCCGTGGACCGGCAGGTGAGGCATAAAATGGTCGAACCTGCCAATTCTGAGCAGTCTATCGGCAAGCAATGCGGGCTGCTGTCGATCCCGGGGTCGTTGAGCG